>NZ_CP146069.1:2431350-2589170 GCF_037023735.1 Roseovarius sp. S88
TTTGCGCGCGCGTGTCCCGGTGCGCATCACCTCACCCTTGGCCGTAACCACCTCCAGTCCCAGAACATTGTCGCGCATCGTGCCGTATCTCACCGCAGTCGTGCCGCTCGCGCGCGTTGAGGCCATCCCGCCCAGTGAGGCATTGGCCCCGGGATCGACCGGAAAGAACAACCCTGTGGCACGCAGTTCTTCGTTGAGCGCTTCGCGGGTGACACCGGGCTGCACGCGCACAAACATATCGCCTTGGGACACCTCAAGAATCTGGTTCATATGCTGAAAATCGACCGTCACACCGCCCTCAGGTGCCTGGCTCTGTCCTTCCAGCGAGGTGCCCGTTCCAAACCCGATAACCGGGCAACGATGCCGTGCGCAAATCTCAACGATCTGCGCAACGTCTTCCGTCGTTTTCGGAAAGGCCACTGCATCGGGTGGCGTCAGTGGAAAATGCGTCTCACTGGCCCCATGCAATTCCAGATCGGACTTGGACCGGCTGAGCCGTTGGCCTAAGAGAGAAGACAGTTCACCAATTGCGTCCTGGATGCCCATGTTTTTGTCCCCCCGGATAGTCGCCCTGCGCCACACTAGGCCATGTGCCTTTTGGGGGAAAGCGCCCACATGGGCCGGCATCCAAGCGTTATGACCAACGATCCGCAAATCCCTCCTCCGGCCCGTGACCCCTTGCGAGGCTTCCTGCGCAGCCGCTGGCGCGCAGTCAAGGGCAGCAGCAAAGCGGGATTGAAGGCCTTGCGCAAGCAAGGGCCAAGCCAGATCCAGTTCTGGTTCATCGCCCTCGCCATCGGGATTGCCGCAGGGTTCGCTGCCCTGCTCTTCCGCAAAGGCATCACCGCGCTTCAGCAACTGGTTTACGGTGTCGAAGACATCACCATGATCCATAGCTTTGCCCAGTCGTTGCCATGGTACTGGCTGGTGCTGATCCCGACTATAGGTGGACTGATCGTCGGGATTATACTGCACAACTTCACGCCCGATGCGCGGGTGCGTTCGGTGGCGGATGTGATCGAAGGCGCCGCACTCCACGATGGACGGGTCGAAATGCGCGCCGGGGCCGCCTCGGCGCTGGCCTCGATGATCACGCTGGGCACGGGTGGCTCATCCGGTCGCGAGGGGCCTGTGGTGCATATGGCCGGGGTCATCTCCACCTGGGTCAGCAACCGCATTCATGCCAACGGGATCACCGGGCGGGACCTTCTGGGCTGTGCCGTGGCTGCCGCAGTCTCAGCCTCATTCAACGCCCCCATTGCCGGTGCGCTTTTTGCCTTGGAAGTGGTGCTGCGCCACTTTGCCTTGCACGCCTTTGCGCCCATCGTGATTGCCTCTGTGGCAGGCACCGTGATCAACAGGTTGGAATTCGGCGACGTGACAGAATTCATGCTGCCCACAGCAAGCGCATTGGAGTTCTACGTCGAATTACCGGCCTTTCTGCTGCTAGGCCTGCTCTGTGGATTGGTGGCCACAGCGCTCATGCACGCCATTTTCTTCGCCGATGATTGGGCCAGCGCCGTGCAGGTGCGCAGCCGCCTGCCCCGCTGGCTGCGTCCGGCGGTGGCGGGTCTCATGCTAGGTGTCATCGCCATCTGGTTCCCGCATATCATCGGCGTTGGATACGAGACCACCTCAGCCGCGCTCACCGGTCAGCTCCTCTTGCATGAGGTGGTCGTCTTCACCATCGTCAAGGTCGCTGCCGTGGCCATCACCATAGGCGGACGCATGGGCGGCGGCGTCTTTTCGCCCTCGCTTATGGTCGGCGCAATGACGGGACTGGCTTTTGGCATTGTCGCCACCTCGATCCTGCCTGACATTTCTGGTGCCAGCACGCTCTACGCCTTGGCGGGAATGGGCGCTGTCGCGGCGGCGGTGCTTGGCGCGCCGATCTCAACCACGCTGATTGTGTTTGAACTGACCGGTGACTGGCAAACCGGCCTTGCCGTGATGGTCGCCGTATCAATGTCCACGGCGCTCAGCGCGCGGCTGGTCAAGCGTTCGTTCTTCCTGACACAGATTGAGCGACGCGGCATTCACCTTGCCGCGGGGCCACATGCCTATCTTTTGTCGATGTATCGGGTATCACGTATTATGCAGCCTCTGGAAGATGCGAAAGCCATCGATCCCGACACCTGCTGGGCCAAGATCGAGGAAGGGCTCTACATCGATGCCAACGCGACACTGGAAACCGCGATGCCCATCTTTGACCGGTCTGCCACGCCGTTCCTACCAGTCGTGAGCCTGACGGGTGAAAACGCCAAGCCGGAGTTGCGCGGTGTCTTGTTTCATGTCGACGCGCTCAAGGCCTATAACCGTGGGATGGCGGCGGTGTCTGAAGAAGAGCACAGCTAAAGCGAAGACACGCTCATTTTGGTGTGCGACATATTTTCCGACAAAAACGATCAAGAAAAGACTTGCGGGTTCATGGTTGTTTCGCTTACCTGACAAATATAGTTGGATTTAAAAGAGACCTCTCACATGGCACAGATCACACCACTCCGCACAGTTTCCGCCCTGCTCCTTGCGACCTGCACCGCCCTGCCTGCCTATGCCGAAGGCGAATTGAACCTCTACTCGTCGCGCCATTATGACACCGACGAACGGCTCTATTCGGACTTCGAAGAGCAAACCGGCATCACCATCAACCGCATCGAAGGCAAAGGCGATGAATTGATCCAGCGCATGGCCGCCGAGGGTGAGAATTCGCCAGCGGATGTGCTGCTCACTGTCGACACCTCACGGCTGGAACGCGCCAAAGACGCTGGCATTCTACAGTCGATTGACAGCGCCGTTCTGGAAGAACGCGTGGCAGGCAACCTGCAGGACAGCGACAACCAGTGGTTCGGGTTCTCACAACGCGGTCGGATCATTTTCTATGACAAAGCAGATGTGAGCGAACCGCCACAAAACTACGCCGATTTGGCGGACCCTAAATACAAAGGTCTGATCTGCATCCGCTCGTCCAGCAACGTCTATAACCAGACCCTGTTGGCCAGCATCATCACCCATGACGGCGCAGAGGCTGCCAAGGCCTGGGCCGAAGGTGTTGTCGCCAACATGGCGCGCGAACCCCAAGGTGGCGACACCGACCAGCTGCGCGGCGTTGTTTCGGGTGAATGCGAGATTGCCGTGTCGAACACCTATTACTTCGCCCGTTCACTGCGCAAAGATGTCGACGGGCTTTCCGGGTCAACCGAAATGCTCGGCTGGGTCTTCCCCAACCAAAGTGACCGCGGCACACATATGAATCTCTCAGGCGGCGGCGTGGCTGCGCATGCGCCCAACAAGGAGAATGCCATCAAGTTCCTAGAATACCTCGCCAGTGACAGCGCGCAACAGTATTTCTCGGCGGGCAATGACGAATTCCCCGCCGTGAAGGATGTGCCATTGGCTGATAGTGTAGCAGCTATGGGCGAATTCAAGGCCGACGAGGTCAGCCTGTCGGACGTGGCCAAGAACCTGCCCGAAGCACAGAAGATCTTCAACGCGGTTGGCTGGCAGTAAGCACTGCAGATTTTTCTGAGAGGGGCCGGTAAATTCGAAATTTTCCGGCCTCGCTTATTTCACAAGAAGCGCTTTCATTTGCGCCTCGGGAAAACACGTCGCCGCCTGCCCCGTCGCCTCTTGCCAACGGCCAATCGACCGGCGGGTTTTGAACCCCGGAAGGCCATCGACCCCGCCCACATCATGCCCCATCTCGACCAAGGCGGCCTGCATTGCAGCCACATCCGAGCGATACAGCCCCCCAACCTTGCCCCAGGGCGCGCCAAAATCTCCCACACCAAACTGGATGCGGTCGCCAACATGACCCACGAACAGCGCATAGAGGTCACTGGTGTTGTAATCTTTCAGCACATAGAAATTCGGCGTCACGATAAAAGCCGGGCCATTGCGGCCTGCGGGCATCATCAGGAATCCCTCACCTTTCAGCTCATGGTCCGGGAACGGTCTGCCCGAGACGCGGGTTATGCCCATGGCCTCCCAGTCTGAAATGCGCCGCCCCTGATCAGGACCTTCCAAAGCGCAAGACACCGACGCAGGCACACGTACCTCAAATCCCCAGTCACGCCCTTTGACCCAGCCATGCTCCGCCAGATAGCGCGCGATGGAGGCAATCGTGTCCGCCTCAGAGCGCCAGATATCGGCTTTGCCATCGCCGTTGCCATCTGCCGCGTATTTCAGGAAATTGGATGGCATGAATTGCGGCTGACCAAGCGCCCCTGCCCAACTGCTTTTGAGACGCACACCGCCTGCATGACCCGCCTCGGCAATCTCTAGAGCGGCGATAAGCTCGCCCCGGAAGTATTCCGCCCGCCTGCTCATGAACCCTTTCGTGCCCAGCACTTCAAACGCATTATGCGGGATGTCGACACGGCCATAGCCGCTTTCGCGCCCCCAGATGCCCAGAATGATCCGCCCCGGCACGCCGGTTTCGCGCTCGACCCGGGCCAGCGTGCCAACATGGGTGCGCGCCATCTGGCGGCCCACAGCGGTTGCTCCATCCACGCTGCCGCGATTGAAATAGCCTCCCGGACTGCCGAATTCGGCCTGACGCTGCTGTTTCGGGGTCTTGGCTGTCTGCCCCGGCACCACGAGATCCGGCAGGTCCCAGTTGAGCCGCACGCCGTTGAACGCCTGATCAAACGTGGTGCGCGAGACACCGCGCGCCTTAGCCTCAGGCCAGATGTCTTGGGCAAGCCAGGTTTGATATTGCGCCTCTATTTCGACGCGGCTTTGCGCTATGGCATAGCCTGCAGAGAGGTTCAGCAAACATATAAAGCTTAGAAAAAAGTTGCGCATGACCCTGCTCTGGATGCTTTTGGGGTATTCTATCAACCAGGACCGCAGGCGCAAACGCCTCACCCGGCCATAAGCGCCTCTGCCGCTGCGCGCGCCTCTGGCGTGATCTTGTCGCCCGACAGCATGCGACCGATCTCATCCACGCGCGCATCGTCTGCCAGCGGCGTCACGGTCGAAAGCGTAGCCTCGCCTTCAACGCGTTTTTCCACGCGCCAATGATGCGCGCCGCGTGCGGCCACCTGAGGGGAATGCGTTACGACCAGGACCTGACCATCCTCGGCCAGTTGCTCCAGACGACGGCCCACGGCATCAGCAGTCGCACCCCCACCCCCCGGTCAATCTCATCAAAGATCATGGTTAAACCCGATTGCCCTTCCGTCAGGCAGACCTTCAATGCCAGAAGAAAGCGGCTCAGTTCACCACCCGACGCAATCTTTCCCAGAGGCCCCGCCGGTGCGCCCGGGTTGGTCGCCACGGTAAAGGTCACGGCGTCGGTTCCGCTTTCGCCGGGATCGGTGGCGTCGATTTGCGTGGCAAATATCGCGCGTTCCATCTTGAGCGGTGCAAGTTCGGCCATAACAGCCGAATCCAAAGCCTTGGCGGCCTCGACGCGCGCCTTGCTCAAAGTACCTGCAGATTTTTCATACGCCTTATCAGCCCCTTGCGTCGCCTTCTTCAAGTCGGCAAGATCGGCATCTCCCTGGTCCAGAGCCGCAAGCTGCGCGCGCAGGCGCTCGGCAAACTCCGCCAGATCATCGGGGGCCACATCATGTTTGCGCGCCTGTGCACGGATGGCAAAGAGGCGCTCCTCGGCCTCTTCCAACTCCAGCGGGTTAAAGCTGAGCGCTTCCAGGCAGCGGGTCACACCGCTGGCGGCCTCATCCAACTCGGCCAAGGCCCGCCCCAAGGCTGCAATGGGCGCATCAAGCTGCCCTTCGGCACGGTCCGCGACACCTTCGAGCCAGCGAAGCGCCTCACCCGCCGCATTTTCGGCCCCATCGCTGATCGTGCTGCTGGCCCGTGCGATATCCTCGCGAATGCGCTCGGCCTGTTGCATCAGGCGGCGGCGCGCATCAAGGTCGGCCTCCTCCCCGGCTTGGGGGGCCAGCGCATCAAGCTCAGCCACCGCATGACGCAGGAAATCCTCTTCACCGCGTACTTTCTCCAGCGCCGCCTCAGCTTCGGCCAGCGCCTTGTACGCCGCAGCGCGCGCCCGCCAAGCGAGTCGCACAGCCTCTCGCGGCGCCTCCAGCTCTCCAAAAGCATCAAGCAGGTCCCGGTGGCTTCGCGGGTTGAGCAATCCACGGTCATCATGCTGCCCGTGCAGTTCCACCAGACACTCGGACAGGGCGCGCAGCACCTCACCCGAACAGCGCCGGTCATTGACCCAAGCTGTTTTGCGCCCTTCAGCGGTGTTAACCCGGCGCAGAATCAGCGTGTCGTCCGACGGGATACCCGCCTCTTGGAGCACCGTATGGGCAGGATGATCCGGGGACAGGTCAAACTCAGCCAGCACTTCCCCCTGCTCGGCCCCTTGCCGCACGAGATCCGCCCGCCCACGCCAGCCCAGCACAAACCCGAGCGAATCAAGCAAGATCGACTTGCCCGCGCCGGTCTCACCGGTCAGCACATTGAGGCCCGGCTGAAAGTTCAACTCCAGCCGGTCAATGATGAGGATGTCACGAATATCAAGCGCGCGCAGCATAGAGCGCCCCTTGCCAGCGGATCAGAGCCAGCGGCCCTGGATCATTTGACGATAAACCTGACGCAACCAGTTGTCGCCCGCCGCCTCCAGCGTCAGACCGCGACCTGTCAGCAGAGTATAGCTGTCTTCGTACCATTCGGTGGCCTGGAAGTTATGGCCAAGAATAGCCCCGGCTGTGCGGGCCTCATCGGTCAGACCAAGCGACAGATACGCTTCGACCAGACGATGTAACGCCTCGGCGGTATGAGTCGTGGTTTGGAAATCCTCAACCACCACACGGAACCGGTTGATCGCAGCCGTGAAATGATCACGGCGCAGGTAATAGCGCCCGATCTCCATTTCCTTCGCCGCAAGATGGTCAAAGGCGAGGTCAAACTTGAGAATCGCCGAGCTGGCATATTCGCTGTCCGGATAGCGCTCAATCACCTCGCGCAAGCTTTGCAGAGCCTGAAAGGTCAGCCCCTGATCACGGCCCACTTCGTCGATCTGATCATAGTAGCTCAGCGCCAAAAGATATTGCGCATAGGCCGCGTCGCCATCGGTCGGATAGACGTCAATGTAACGCTGTGCCGCGGCGCGACTGTTTTCGTAATCCTCATCCTTGTGATGCGCAAAAGCCTGCATGATCACAGCGCGTTTGGCCCATTCAGAAAAGGGGTAGAGCCGCTCTACTTCGGCAAAAAGCGTGGCAGCTTGCTCATTGCGACCGCGTGCCAGGTCAAACTCGGCGCGACCATAAATCTGCTCCGCCGTGAAGTTCTCATAGTCAACCTGACCACGGTCAATCTTGCCACTGATTCCACTGCAACCAGCAAGGATCGCTGCACTCACCACCAGGGACGCCAACCAAATCCGCGATTTGCCGCCAGTCATGCTTGCACGTTCCCTTTAGTAACCCACGCCACAGGGTCTTCGCCCTGCCCTTTGGCGTCCTAGCATATAATTTTGCGGTGCAAAACGTCTTTGGCACATTTGCTGTATCAGATGTGATGTAAGGTCACGCAACCTCGGGGATTTCGCCCCAATGCACACCAGCCCCTGGCAAACGTGCCGCCATTGCGGCGTCACATGTGACCACCTCAAACGCTTCTGGATCGGCAAAAAGCGCCCGCAGAAGATCATTGGTCAGTGCATGACCCGCGCGCTCACCCTGATAATGCCCCAGAATCGGCAGGCCTGCCAAAGCCAGGTCGCCCAGAGCATCCAGCATCTTGTGGCGTACAGGTTCGTCTGGTTGACGCAAACCACCGGGGCTGACGACGCGATCACCATCAAAAACAACTGCGTTTTCACCTGAACTTCCGCCCAGAGCCAAGCCATTCGCCTGCATAGCGTCAACATCCGCCTGACGGCAGAAGGTGCGCGAAGTTGACAGCTCACGAACAAAGCTTCCGTTGGCCATATTGAGCACTTTGCTCTGCGCGCCAATCGCCGAATCTTCAAACTCGATTTTGAATTCGATGGTCAGAGTGTCATTCGGCAACAGCCGCGCCAGTGCATCACCGCGACGGACTTCAACCGGTTTGAGCACCCGTAGCGCCTTGATCGGCGCATCAAGCGGAAGAACACCAGCCGCAAGTATACCCTGAACAAACTTCGCAGAGCTGCCGTCGAGGATCGGCACTTCAGGGCCGGACACTTCGATCAGCGCGTTATGAACGCCACAGCCACACAAGGCCGCCATAATATGTTCGATGGTGGACAGGGTCACACCGGCATCGTTCTGCAAACGTGTGCAGAGCGGCGATTGATTCACCTTGTCCCAGATAGCAGGCAAGTCTTGTTGATCGGCAGACACATCCATGCGGCGGAAGACGATGCCATGATCGACGCCCGCCGAGCGAATCGTCATTGAGCACGGCTCGCCCGAGTGCAAGCCGACGCCCTCAAACGTCGCTGGAATGTTAATCGTTGTCTGCACGACAAACCTCTGTCCCACACCCTCGATTTGAAGGCACTTGCATGTGTATGTGCAGCTGCGGCATTGCTCAATTCACTCTTTGCAACGTGTTGAAACATGCCCCAGCGTCATCGCGGCGAAAAATCGCCGAGGACAGTTTTCCTGTGCTCACATCGTTGTTTTCAAAAGAAAAACGGGCCGCTTGCCGCAGCCCGTTCTCAGAAAAACTTGTCTAAATTGACGCGCGTTAATTCGCTTGGCGCCGCAGGAAAGCCGGGATTTCAATCTGATCCTCTTCCTCCGCACGCGGCTCCGGAGCCGCCTGGGTGGACTGAACCGGCGGTTGCTGGCGCGTCTGACGCGGTGCTTCGGGAGCACTTTCAGCAGCGTGGCCTGTCATGCGGTTGATCAGCGAGTTAATCCCAAACCGTGGCTTTTCCGCTTGCGGTTCTGCTGCGGCAGGCGCCGCTGCGAGGGACGCCGCCGGGGCGCGTTGAACAGCAGCTTGCAGACGAGCCATGGCCTCGGGCGATGGCGTTCCGGCCGATGGCGCGCGTGGCGCCACAAACTCTTCGTTCGGGGTTTCTGCGACAAACGCAGGTTGCTCCGGCGCAGGCGTGTAGGCCGGCGGAGGCAAACCATCATCTGCCGTGGCCGGCGCTGGTTCAAAGATGTCTTCCATCTGATCTTCCGCGGCGGCGCGTTGTGCGTCAAAGCCGTGGAACAGGTTCGGCTCTTCCGTTGTGGCCGCCACGTCTTGTGCTGGCAGCTCTGCCGCCACCTCGTCCGGGACTGCAGCCGCAGCGGCCGGGGCCAGAGGCTCGGCCATCGAGCGACGCGGCACCGGAACGTCGGAATGATCAACCGAGGCGTCAATGCCCGTGGCAACCACAGACACACGCATCAAGCCATCCATGCTTGGGTCCAGCGTCGAGCCAACGATGATGTTGGCATCGGCATCCACCTCTTCGCGAATGCGGTTGGCCGCCTCATCAAGTTCAAAGAGCGTCAGGTCATGACCGCCAGTGATATTAATGAGGACACCTTTGGCCCCGCGCAGACTGATCTCGTCCAGAAGCGGGTTGGCGATCGCTTTCTCTGCGGCTTGCACGGCACGCTCTTCGCCAGCATCCTCGCCGGTGCCCATCATGGCCTTGCCCATCTCATCCATCACCGCGCGGACATCGGCAAAGTCAAGATTGATCAGACCCGGACGCACCATCAGGTCCGTCACGCCTTTGACACCCTGATAGAGAACATCATCGGCTAGGCTGAACGCTTCGGTGAACGTTGTCTTTTCGTTGGCCAGGCGGAACAGGTTTTGATTGGGGATGATGATCAGCGTGTCGACCATCTTTTGGAGCTGCTCCACGCCTTCCTCAGCCTGACGCATGCGTTTTGCGCCTTCAAACTGGAAAGGTTTCGTTACAACACCGACAGTTAGCACACCAAGTTCACGTGCTGCCTGAGCAATAATCGGCGCCGCCCCTGTCCCGGTGCCGCCGCCCATGCCAGCGGTAATGAAGCACATATGCGCCCCCGCCAGGTGATCGACGATCTGTTCAATGTTTTCCTCAGCGGCAGCCGCGCCGACAGCGGCCTTTGCCCCTGCGCCCAACCCTTCGGTCACTTTCACACCCAGCTGAATACGTGCATTGGCGTTCGATTGCGACAGAGCCTGCGCATCCGTGTTCGCCACGACGAAATCCACGCCTTCCAGCGCTTTTTCGATCATGTTGTTCACGGCGTTTCCGCCTGCGCCGCCCACACCAAATACGGTGATCCTTGGTTTCAGGTCATTGTCCTGACCTGGCATGCTGAGATGTAATGTCATTGCTCCGTCCGCTTTCTGAATGCCTGTTTTTAGGGTCCGCAAATGGCAGCCCCGACTCCGCCAATCTGCCGCGATACTACATTTGGTTAACGTCTACGTCACCCCAAAAACACAAAAATGACACAAAATCTGGTGGAAAACTTATCCACAGTCGCGGGATTTCGCCGAAACCTCCAGATATTGCGGTTACCAGTTGTCCTTGAACCATTTTACCGCCCGCTTGAGGGACCGCGCCGGGTAGCGATCCACAGGAATTTCAAAATCCCACCACTCATCCTGGGGATTCTGCAGCGAACAGACACATGCCCACAGCGCTGGCGAATCCCGCACCCGTGGCCGCCTGCGGCAAGCCATGCACGCGCAATGGCCGACCGAGTCGCACCTGCTGGCCAAGGATGCGTGTGGCAAGCCCGTCGAGCCCAGGGATCTGGCTGCCACCGCCGGTGAGCACAATTTGCTGGCTAGGAAGATGCTGGAACCCCGCAGCATCCAGCCGTGCGCGCACCTCTTCAAGGATTTCCTCCACGCGGGGTCGCATGATGCCAATCAGCTCTGCACGGCTCACGGTACGACGGTCATGCTCCCAATCGCCGGTTTCACCGCCGATCTCGATCATCTCGCGGTCATCCATGCCGGTGGCCACCACGCCGCCATAAAAGGTCTTGATTCGCTCTGCAGTGGCTTGAGGCACCTGCAGGCCCATTGAGATATCACCTGTCACATGCTCGCCGCCAATGCGCACGCTGTCGGAATAGATCATGTGTTTCTTCATGAAGATCGACACGCCTGCACTGCCACCGCCAAGATCGATGCAAGCGGCACCAAGTTCCTGTTCGTCTTCGACCAGCGCTGAAATGCCCGAGACATAGGCCGAGCTGGCCAGCCCCGCGAGTTCGAGATCGCAGCGTTTGATACAATGCGCCAGGTTCTGCACCGCTGTGCCATCCACGGTCAGCATATGCATGTCAACGGCCAGGTCCTGTCCCAGTTGACCGCGTGGGTCGATCAAACCAGAGCGATGATCCAACGCGAAATTCACCGGCTGCGCATGCAGCACTTCGCGCCCTTCGCCATAGTCTGGCACGTCACAGGCCGAAAGAACGCGGCTGATATCCTGTTCTGACACCATCGTGTCCTCGATGACCACCTGCCCGGCCAGCCCATAGCTGCGCGGTGTCGCGCCCGAGAAACAGGCAATCACGTGATCCACGCGGATATTGGCCATCTTCTGCGCCGCCTGAAGCGCCGTGCGAATGGCGCGCTCGGTCTCGCCCATCGTGGCGACCTCGCCATAGCGCACGCCACGCGAACGCGTGGTCGCAGCACCGATGACACGGAACCCTGCCTGCCCTGCCAGCGCGCCGATACCTTCGGCCTCATGCAACCGGTCTGATCCATCAAAACGCAACACAAGACAGGCGATTTTGGACGTTCCCACGTCCAGCACCGCCACAACACCGCGCTGCATCGCTGCCCGGCGCATGTTCCGCATAGCCCGCTGTGAATCGTATAGTTCAATCATTCTGCGTTTATCCCCAAGTTCAGGCCTTTGGCCTGCCACCAGTCTTCTGTTGCTGTTGTGTTCATCCGAAGTGTGGGCCGCGCATTCAGACGCATGTCGACCGCCACCAGATCGCGCGACAGCATGTCCTGCACATCGTCCAGCACGATCACCCGCTCCAGGGCGCGCACTGGTGCGGCCTCAGGCAACAGGACGCGTTGACCGCCATCCAGCACCACGTCCCAGCGGCGTTCGCCGATGCGCACCAGCCCGCGCAGCCGATGCCCCAAAGGGCGCGCGGCCTGGATCAGCGCCAGAGCCTCGGGCACATGGCGGTCGGCCCCCTCCCCGGCAATGACCGGCAAGTCAGCGCGCGCGGCTCTAAAATCAATCTCGCCGATAAGGATGCCTTCTGCATCCACCAAGCCCAGCCCGTCACGTGTCCGCCAGATCACAACCGGCACACGTTCAGACACCTCCGCCACCATGACACCGCCCTGCCGGATGCGCACATGGGCATCCGCCACGCCGGGTAAACCCACGATCATCTCGCGCACAGCCTCCAGATCAATGTCAAAAGAGCTGGACGGCAGATCATGCGGGAAAATCTCTCGGATATCGTCTTCGATGTCGCGGCTTGCTCCTTCGATCGCCAGAAGATTGACCATAAACTCGGGCCGCGTCTCGATCTGCTCACGTATATCCGTGTAGGCCTGCGCAATCGCCTCACGGCGCTCAGGCTGGGCCAGATAAGCCGCAGCAAGGCCCAGAGAGATACCCAACGGCAAACCCAGGAACAGCATTTTGCGGAAAAGCGGCGTCAGCATCAGGCGCTGATACCGATAAGACCAGCGTGACGGCGCGGGATCGAGGCGCAGCTTGGGTCGCTTCACCTGTCGCATGATGCGTCCTCCACCAGCCATTTGCACAAATCGGGGAAAGAAATACCCGCCACCTGCGCCTGTTCCGGGCTGAGCGATGTGGGCGTCATGCCGGGCTGCGTGTTGGTCTCAAGCAGGATTAGACCATCCAGTCCCCGTGTTTCGTCCCAGCGGAAATCCGTCCGGCTCAGCCCACGACACCCCAAAGCGGCATGGGCACGCAAAGCGTAGTCTTCGCAGGCGGCTGTAATCTCATCCGGGACCTTTGCCGGCACTTCATGGCGCGAGCCGCCTTCCTTGTATTTGGCGTCATAATCGTACCAGCCCTCGGTGATGATGTCGGTCACACCCAAGGCCCGGTCGCCCATCACCGAGGTGGTCAGCTCACGCCCCGGCACAAAGGCCTCAACCATGACTTCGCCCGGCATATCATCGCCAAGCTGCGGCGGGCCGTTGGCCTCCTCGTGCACCAGATAAACGCCAACCGAAGAGCCTTCATTGTTGGGTTTGACCACATAAGGCGGGGCCATCACATGGCGCGTGCGCACCTCATCACGTGGCGCAATCACGCTCTCAACAACCGGCAAGCCCACTGCGCGGTACGCCTCTTTGCTTTTCTGCTTGTCCATGGCCAGTGACGAGGCCAGCACACCGGAATGGGTGTAGGGAATACGCATCCACTCGAGAATGCCCTGCACGCAACCGTCCTCACCCCAGCGACCATGCAAGGCGTTGAACACGACATCAGGAGAAATCTCGGCAAGACGCGCAGCGAGATCGCGGCCTGCATCGACCTCGACCACCTTAAATCCTGCCTCCCGAAGTGCCGCGGCGCACTCTTTGCCTGTCGACAGCGACACCTCGCGCTCAGCCGAGGGGCCGCCCATAATCACCGCAACAGTCGGGGTGTTTCCGCTCGAAGAAACCACCGTACTGCCTCAAATATTCGGGCTGTTTTCAGCCCTTGTTTTGTTGGGTCCGCCTCAAGTGTCGGACGGGGTCGTTTCGCCAACCCTCATAATTTCCCAATGTAACTCTATTCCACTGGATTCGAAAACCCTTTTTCGCACCTCTTCGCCCAATCCTTCGAGCTCGGCGGCGGTGGCGTTTCCAGTATTCACGAGGAAATTGGGATGTTTGGGACTCATCTGCGCGCCGCCGCGTGTTGCGCCCCGCATTCCTGCCTCGTCAATCACCTTCCATGCTTTGAGATCATGGCGATCATCCGCCCGCCCTGTGCTGGAAAATCCAGCCGGATTGCGAAAGGTCGATCCGGCCGTACGGTCCTTTGTGGGTTGGGTTTCGTCGCGCTTTTTAAGCTGTGCTTCCATACAGTCGGCAAGCTCTTGCGGATCGCCTTTGGTCCCTTCAAAGGTCGCCTGAGTGATCACCCAGCCCTCGGGCAGATCAGTCTGGCGGTATTGGAAATTCAGGTCGTCGGCAGTCAGCGTCACAACCTCGCCCGCCCGCGTAACGGCCCGCGCAGAAACAAAATGATCGGCAACATATGACCCATAGCAGCCCGCATTCATGCGCACGGCTCCGCCGATGGCGCCGGGAATGGTGCGCAGGAAGGTCAGGTCAATGCCTGCTTCACCCGCACGTTTGGCGACATGCGCATCAAGCGCGGCCACTCCGGCTGTGACCCGCGTGCCATCAATCTCGATGGCATTAAAGCCGCGCCCGAGGCGGATCACTACGGCCCGAAGACCGCCATCGCGGACGATCAGGTTTGATCCCACCCCCATCGGAAAAACAGGAACGGCAGGATCAAGCTCTCCCAGAAACGCCGCAAGATCATCCTCGTCAGCCGGTTGAAACAGCCAGTCCGCAGGCCCTCCGACACGCAGCCAGGTCAGATCAGCCAGACTGCGATCTGGTGTCAGCTTACCGCGTGGTGTGGGTAAATCAGCCGTCATTGCGCCGCCATTTCCACCAGCCAAACGCCGCACCTGCCAGGGTTCCGGCAAGCGCAGGCCCAAAGACAAAAGCCGATAGGACCATATTGTCGATGGCTTCGAAACTGGGGGCATTTGAGGCCGCGTTGTTCACAACAAGTCCGATCAAACACCCCACACCCATCAGCCCCGCAATCCAGCCTCTCCTATGACGGATGGACAAAGCGCTGATCACAGCAGGCAGCAAAACCCCCACAGCAATGGCAAGAACAAGGCCCACAATAACCAATGTCTTTCTCCCGAACCGCTAGGACTGTTCTTTGCCGCGTCCCAGCATGCGTCTAGCCCAACGTCCCAGATAAACAATCGGCCAGCGCAAGAGGCTCATACCCGCAGCCAGGACAAACAGCCCCACCCAAGGCCCGTTCTGATACACCACATAGCCCAAAAGCGGGATGCCTATGCCGATCAGAACATATGCGCGAAACCACAGGTTATCTTTGCTTGGGATCATGGCCAGCACGTTGGCCGCAATGGCCCAGAGGCAGGCGAGGATCAATGAAAGGTTCACTTTGGCACCTCCGGCTTTTGCCCCAAAGCGCGTTTCCAAAAATAGCGCAGCGGATTGCGAAACATGGAGAGAAAGGCGAAAAGCGCCAGCGCGCCCACCAAAAGCCCAAAATCACGGCCAATCATGTAGATGAGGACCGGCGCGGCGAGTAAAAGCGCAATACCGGGAGTGTATTGATACCGCATGGGCAGAAACGCCACGATGGTCGCAGCGATCACCCAGAGACCGGATATGACCAAAAGCGACAAAGCTACGCCTTCAACCGCTCTGGCAACCCGTTGGCCCAGGCGCTGATCGTACCGGCCCCCAGACAAACAACCATATCTCCAGGGCGAGCCTGTTCGCGGACCAGTCGTTCCAGATCATCCTCACCCAGAATCGCACGCGCATGGCGATGGCCATGGCGAATGAGACCCTCAACCAGATCATCACGGCTTGCCCCCTGAATGGGATCTTCGCCCGCGGCAAAGACCTCGGCAATCGCCACCACATCGGAGTCGTTGAAACAGGCGCAAAAGTCGTCAAACAAATCAGACAGGCGCGTGTAGCGATGCGGCTGATGCACCGCGATGATGCGCCCCTCGGTGGCTTGGCGTGCTGCTTTCAATACGGCGGCGATTTCCACCGGGTGGTGGCCATAATCGTCGATGATGGTTACGCCATTCACCTCACCCACGCGGGTGAACCGACGGTTCACCCCCCCGAACGCCGCAAGTGCTTCGCGGATTTCCTCAAGCTTCATGCCAAGCGCACGCGCCACAGCCACCGCCGACAGCGCATTTGACACGTTGTGATCCCCCGGCATCGGCAAGCTGCAGCCTTCGATAACTTTATCCTCGGCCTGCAGTGCCACGTCAAAATGCGCCACACCGGCCTTATAGGTCAGGTTCATCGCCCGCACATCGGCCTGCGCATTAAACCCGAACGTTACCACGCGCCGGTCGCTGATTTTGCCCACAAGCGTCTGCACATCCGGATCATCGGTACAGCAGATCGCCAGACCGTAGAACGGGATGTTCGAGACAAAATCGAGGAAACCCTGATGCAGGTTTTCCTCAGTGCCCCAATGCTCCATATGCTCCGGGTCGATATTGGTGACAATCGCAATGGTCGCGGGCAGACGATTAAAGGTCCCGTCGCTTTCATCGGCCTCCACCACCATCCATTCGCCCTGCCCCACACGCGCGTTGGAGTCGTAGGCATGGATGATGCCGCCATTGATCACCGTGGGGTCGAATTTACCGTGGTCCAGCACTGCGGCGACCATGGTCGTAGTGGTTGTCTTGCCATGGGTCCCCGCGACCGCGACGTTGGATTTGAGCCGCATCAACTCAGCAAGCATCTCGGCACGCCGCACCACTGGCAGACCACGCTTGCGCGCCTCATCCAGTTCCGCATTGCCCGGTTTTATGGCGCTTGAGATGACCACAACTTCAGCATTTTCGAGGTTCTCTGCGACCTGACCTTCAAAGACCGTCGCCCCTTGCGCCTCCAACCGGTCGGTAATCTTGGAGCGTTTCAGGTCTGAGCCCTGCACCACATACCCGTGGTTCAACAACACCTCGGCAATACCCGACATGCCAATGCCGCCGATGCCCACAAAGTGGATCGGCCCCACATCGCCCGGAAGCTTGGTGGCTGCGTTCATCGGTTTGGCTCCTTCAAGTGAAAGGTCCCTCATGTCGTTCTGCTCCTGGCAAGTTCTTCTACCATATCCGCCAGGTGCTGTGGCGCGTCCGGCATAGCCACGCTCAACGCGGCCTGTGACATCTGCAACGCGCCCTCGGGCGAGTTCAGCACCGTGGCTATCTGCTCTGAAACCGTGTCGATGTCCAGCCGCGATTCCGGAATGATAATGGCGGCCCCTGCCCCGGACAACCCTTTGGCATTGGCGGTTTGATGATCATCTGCGGCCGCCGCGTAGGGGATCAGGATCGAGGGCCGGCCAATCACCGAAATGTCGGCCACCGAAGATGCCCCCGCCCGGCTGATCACCAGTTGCGCTTCTGACATGCGGTTAGGTAAATCGCGAAAGAAGGGTTCGACATCGGCATTGATGCCCTGATCGGCATAAAACTGGGCCACGCGCGCCTGATCCTCGTCTCGCGCCTGATGGCTCACGCGAATGTTGCGCAGCATGCCCGACGGCAGCGCGGCAATCGCCGGCGGGATCACGTCACTCAGAATACGCGCGCCCTGACTGCCACCGATCACAAGGATCGACATCGGATAGTCTCCCGGAGGAATATAGCCCGCCGCCGCGCGCTCCAGCACCGCAAGCCGCACAGGGTTGCCGACATGCACCGCCTCTGCGCCGTCCGGCAAGGTCGTGGGCCACACTCCACAAGCCACACGGTCAACCCTTTTGGCAAAAAGCCGGTTCACCCGCCCCGGTACGCCATTGGCCTCGTGGATCATCCGCGGCAGACGCAGGATCGTGGCTGCACTCAGCGCGGGGATCGTGGGATAACCGCCGAAACCGACCACCACATCGGGCTTTGTTCGCGCCATACGCAGCGCCGCACCCATCACACCACCCGCAATATGCAGCGGTGCCAGAATTTTGTTGACCAAACCGCCCCGCGCAAAAGTGGCAGAAGCGACCTGTTCTACCTCCGTGCTATGAGGAAAACCGCCCGTGTATCGCGCCCCGCGCGCATCGGTCGAGAGCCGCACGCGCCAGCCCCGTCGCAGCATCACCTCGGCCAGCGATTGGGCGGGAAACATATGCCCGCCAGTGCCGCCGGCGGCGATCACCAACAGAGGCTGCTTGTCACTCACCGAACCCGTCCGCGCAGGATATCGTTGATTTCACCCTGAGGGCGCGCGCGGGTGAAGGCAAAGAGCATGCCCACGGCTATCCCCATCGCCACCAGCGAAGAGCCACCGTAGCTCACGAATGGCAAGGTCATACCCTTGGCTGGCAAAAGCCGTACCGCAACGCCCATATTGATCATCGCCTGCACGCCAAGGATTGCCACCAGCCCGGTACCTGCCAGACGAATAAATGTGTCACGCTCCCGCATCAGACGAGTGAGCGACCGCACGACGATGGTCACATAGAGCGCAATAATGAAGAGCACGAGCACCAGCCCATATTCTTCAGCCGCCACGGCGATGATGAAATCGGTGTGCGCATCCGGCAGTGACCATTTGACCGATCCTTCGCCTACGCCAACCCCAAAGAACCCGCCTTCGCGGATGGCGTTTGTCGCAAAGCCAAGCTGAGTGTTGGGGTCGACTTCGGGTGACAGAAACCCATCAATCCGGCGTGCGAAATGCTCGGAATTGGTATAGGCCAGCGAGCCCGCGCCAACCACAAGGGCCGCCATGACCACCAACAACAAGATGGGCGCACCGGCGACAAAATACATTACACCCCACCCAAAGAGCACCAAACAAGCCTGCCCAAAATCAGGCTGCACAGCCAGCATCAGGACAATCATGATCGTCAGAACAAAGCTCATACGCATGCCCGGTGGGCCGTTGATCTCCTGCCCGGCCGCAATAAGCCAGGCTGCCACAACGACAAACCCGGGCTTGAGAAACTCCGAAGGCTGAATGGCCCCAAAGCCCAAGCTGTACCATCGCACAGCCCCCTTGCCGAAATCCGTGCCAAAGAACGGCAAAAAAGCCAGTGCCACAAAAGCTGCGATGAACCCAAGGATCGCCAAGCGCCGCACAAGTGAGGGCCGCATCATCGAGGTCAATACCATCGCCAGAAGGGCGACAAACCCAAAGGTTGCTTGCCTCTGGACATAATGAAACGGCTCAAATCCGTTTTTTTCGGCCAGGGGCGGCGAGGCCGCAAAACCCAACAGCAAGCCAACACCGAAGAGCATCAGCACACAGGACATTGACCACTTGTCGATCGTCCGCCACCATTTTGGAAGAATCGGCTCCACTTCCCGCGCGGGATGCGTGCCATACACCATCTCTGTCATTTAAAACCGCCGAACACTGCCTCAAAACGCCCCTTATGGGGTCTGTTCCTATCAGTGTACCGAATTTATGCGCCTGCTGCCAGCCTTTTTGAACACGGGTCTAGGCGAATTCCGGCTTCTTTCTTGTGAAAAGTACCCAAAAGCCGCCACTCAAAGCCGGGCGCGCAGCTCGGCAATAAAATCCTCACCGCGTTTCTCAAAGCTGTCATATTGATCAAAACTGGCCGCCGCCGGGGCCAGAAGCACCGTATCGCCTGGCTGCGCCTCTTCTACAGCACGCGCCACAGCGCGCGCCATTGTGGTGCAGGTCTCAGCTTCAGTATCACCCAGCTGAAGCGCAAACACATCCGCCTCGCGCCCGATCACATACGATTTGGTCACGTTGCGCAGGCCAGGTTTCAGCCCGGCCAGCCCGCCGTCCTTTTCAAGCCCCCGCAAATCCAGCGGATGTTCTTGAACGCCAAAAGCGCCATAAGGGCCGCATCAACATTTGTGGCCTTGCTGTCATTAACGAAGGTGACACCGTCTTTCTCGGCCACAATCTGGCTGCGGTGCGGCAGACCGGCGAAACTGTGAAAGGCGTCTTCAATTATCCGCGGTGCCAACCCAAGTGCCCGACATGCCGCAAAAGCGGCACAGGCATTTTGGTGATTATGCACCCCAGGCAAGCCTTTGATCGGACGCAGGTCCACCGAAGCGGCCTGTCGCCCCTTGCGGTACTCCGACAAGAAACCCTTGCGTGCAAAAACCGACCAACCAGGACCGTCCAGCTTGGCGTCAACCGACACGCGGATCACCCGGTCATCGCCCGGCCCCTCAGAGAGCTGCCCCGCCAAAAAGCGTCCTTCGGCCTCATCAACACCAATGATCCCTCGATCTGGTCCGCCCTCGGCAAAAAGTCGGCGCTTGGCGGCGAAGTACCCGCCAAAGCCGCCGTGGCGGTCCAGATGATCAGGGCTGAGATTGGTGAACACCGCCACATCAGGCGTGAGCGCGCGCGCGAGTTCGGTCTGATAGCTGCTGAGTTCCAGTACCACCACACCGCCATCCTGCGGTGGGTCGATATCGAGCACACCTCGGCCAATATTTCCGGCCAGTTGTGCGTCGCGTCCCGCCTCGCTCAGTACGTGATGAATGAGCGCGGAAGTCGTGGATTTGCCGTTTGATCCGGTGATGGCGATCACCCGTGGCGCGGTGTCAAAACTGTCCCACTCCTGTGTGGCCAGCGACCGGAAAAATAGGCCGATATCGTTGTCCACCGGCACGCCCGCCGCTTGTGCTGCCACCACGGCCTTGTTGGGTGCGGGATAAAGATGCGGAATGCCGGGGCTGACGATCAGCGCCGCAATGCCCTCGTAGTCCGATGCGCGACCGAGGGGGGCCACATCAAACCCCTCTTCATGCGCCGCTTCGCGTGCACCTGGGTTGTCGTCCCAGCAGATGGGTGTTGCCCCGCCCGCCTTGAGCGCACGCGCCGCCGAGAGCCCCGAGCGACCCAGACCCAGCACGGCCACTTTCTGATCTTTGAAGCCCTGCACTGCAATCATGACGCACCTGCCTGTGCCAGCTTAAGCAAAACATCCATGGCCTGATCCGCCAATTCGGAGGGCACAAAAGCATGGTCATGATGATAGGCCGCCACCATGTTGCAGGGAATATGCGCTCCGGCCAAAGCTGAGGCCACCGCCGCCGTGAGGCCAACGCCATCCAGTGCCGAATGCACCGACAGCGTGATGCGCGTCATGGGCATCTCAAGCGCAAAGCCCAGATCCCGTGCCGCAACTTCTGGCAGGATCAGCGACTGTCCCTCTTCCTCAGCAAACACAGTCAGTGCATGAGGCACAGCCTTGGCCGCCAAATTCTTGTCGTCTGTCGTGCAGAAGAACCATGTCTCCGGGTCGCGCATCGGGGCCATGCCCGCGATCATGGCGGCCGTGTCCTTGATGGGCGCGCCCGACGTCATCAGCGCACCTTCAACGTGGCCAGCCCGATCATCGCGAGGATGAGGGCAATAATCCAGAACCGGATCACGATCTGCGACTCAGCCCAGCCTTTCTTTTCAAAATGGTGGTGGATGGGTGCCATCAGAAACACGCGTTTGCCGGTTCGTTTGAAGTAGAGCACCTGAATGATCACGCTGAGCGCTTCGACCACAAAAAGCCCCCCTACAATCGCCAGCACCACCTCATGTTTGGAAGCCACGGCAATGGCCCCCAAAGCACCGCCCAAAGCCAACGAACCGGTGTCCCCCATAAAGACCGCTGCAGGCGGAGCATTGTACCACAGAAAGCCAAGCCCGCCGCCAAAGAGCCCCGCCACAAAGATCAGGATCTCGCCTGTACCCGGCACATAATGCACGTCTAGATATTCAGTGAAGTCCACGCGCCCAACGGCATAGGCAATCACACCCAGCGCACCTGCTGCGATCATCACCGGCATGATCGCCAGCCCATCAAGCCCATCGGTCAGGTTGACGGCATTGGCCGCCCCCACGATGACGAACATCGCAAATGGAATAAAGAAAAAGCCCAGATTGATCAGCGTGTCTTTGAACACCGGAAGGGCAAGGCGGTATTGCAAGGCCTCGGGATGATACATCGTCGCCCAGTATGACGCGATCGCCGCAATCGCGACACCAAGCGCCAAACGCACCTTTCCCGGAGCGCCCTTTACCGTTTGTTTGGACACCTTGGCATAGTCGTCCCAAAAGCCGATCAAACCAAAGGACAGAGTGACAAAAAGCACCAGCCACACAAAAGGATTGTCGAGCCTGGCCCAAAACAATGTCGACGTCAGAAGTGCACCCACAATCAGCAAGCCGCCCATGGTGGGTGTTCCCGACTTGGCGACATGGCTTTCGGGGCCGTCATCCCGGATCGGCTGGCCCTTGCCCTGCTTGCGGCGCAGCACGTTGATCAGCGGTTTGCCGAACATAAAACCGAAAAAGAGCGCCGTTAGAAAAGCGCCTCCGGCACGGAACGTGATGTATCGAAAAAGGTTGAAGAAATCCCCGCCGTCCGACAGCGCGGTTAACCAATACAGCATCTACACATCCTCTTCTTCACGCGTCCCACCGCGCGCTGCACGTCTGAGCGCCTCAACCACGCGGCTCACCCGGCTGCCTTTGGAGCCTTTGACCAGGATCACGTCACCTGCATCAATCAAGCGGGCCGCCTGGGCTGCAAGCTCTTCGGCTTCGTTCACCCAGCGTCCCCGCTTACGCTCTGGCAGCGCATCGTAAAGCGCGCGCATCCGTGACCCGACACAATGGACAATGTCAAGCTCTTGCATGGCTGGAAGATTGGCCAGATCGGCATGAAGCACTGCCTCATCAGGGCCTAGTTCCAACATATCCCCCAAAACCGCGATACGGCGACCCGCGGCGACACGCCCGATGTCGTCCTCGGGAACCGTTCCCGCCAAAACCGCCAGCGACGCCTCCATTGAGGCGGGGTTGGCGTTAAACGCATCGTCAATAAGCGCGATGGTCAGCGTCTCATCGGCCACATCCAGCAAAAGCGTCTCATGCGTGCCGCGCCCCGAAGGCGGATGCCAGCGACCCAGATCCGACACCGCAACATCGAGGTCTGCGCCCATGGCATCCACGGCGGCCAGAACGGCGAGCGCGTTGGCGGCGAAGTGCGCTCCGGGTGTGCCGACCTTGAAGAGTACATGTTCACCTGAAACCTGCGCCTTGGCCACAGTAGAGGTGTTGTGGACCTGTACGTCCCTCAATTGCCAATTGAGACCTTCACTTTCGCCAAAGGACACCACGGTCCCGGCCAGGCGCTCTGCGGTCTCGCGCAGGATTGCCGCTGTGTCCACATCACCATTCACAATCGCCGTGCCGTTCGGCTCTAGCCCTTCAAAGATTGACGCCTTTTCATGCGCGATGCCTTCGATATTCTCGAACGCCTCAAGATGCGCAGGTGCCACGGTGGTGACGATCGCCACATGTGGACGCGCCATGCGTGATAGAGGTGCGATCTCTCCGGGATGGTTCATGCCGATCTCGATGACGGCGAATTCGGTGTCTACGGGCATCCGCGCCAACGTCAGCGGAACACCCCAATGGTTGTTGTAACTGGCCTCTGCCGCATGCGTCCGCCCCTGTCCGGCCAGCACCGTGCGCAGCATGTCCTTGGTCGAAGTCTTGCCCACCGATCCGGTCACGGCAACAACACGCGCTTCTGTCCTTGCACGCGCGGCCTGCCCCAAAGCCTCCAGCGCAGGTAAAACATCTTTCACCACCAGAAGCGGCGCCTCGGGGTCCACATCCTTAGGCACATGGCTGACCAGCGCCGCTGCCGCGCCCTTGGCAAGCGCTTGTGCAACAAAATCATGCCCGTCGCGCACATCCCTGAGCGCCACGAACAAATCGCCGGGCTTCAGCGTGCGCGTATCAATCGAAACACCCGAGGCCGACCAATCCTGCGTGTTTTCCCCGCCTGTGGCCGCTGCGGCCTCGGCTGCGGTCCAGAGACTCATACGCCCAGCCCGTCAAGTGCGGCCACAGCCACACTTGCCTGTTCGCAATCATCAAATGGCAGGGTGTCATCGCCGATGACCTGACCCGTTTCGTGCCCCTTGCCGCAAATCAAAAGCGCATCTCCCGGCCCAAGCGCATCAACGCCGCGCAGGATCGCTTCGGCACGGTCGCCCACTTCCATCGCATGATCACTCGCGCCTGCCTCGGTCACACCTTCCATCACAGCCGCCCGGATCACGGCGGGATCCTCTGAGCGCGGGTTATCATCCGTAACGATCACCTGATCGGCGTGCTCTGCGGCGGCGGCCCCCATCAGGGGTCTTTTGCCCTGATCGCGATCTCCACCTGCCCCCACAATCGCCACAAGCCGACCCAGAACATGCGGGCGGAACGCTTGAAGCGCGGTGGCCACGGCATCAGGTGTATGTGCGTAATCAACAAACACCGCCGCGCCGTTTTTGCGCGTGGCCGCAAGCTGCATCCGTCCCCGAACCGTGTCCATGCGCGGCAGCGTGTTGAACACCAGGTCAGGATCAGCCCCCGCCGCAATCGCAAGCCCTGCAGCCATCAGAACATTGTCAGTCTGAAACCCACCGATCAGATTGACCTCAGCCTGGTGCACCTGACCACGCCAGTCAAAGCGCAGCGTTTGGCCGGTGGGCGAAAAGCGCCTGTCCAAAATGCGCAGGTCCGCACCTTCTGCCGACCCGATGCGCATGACATCCTGCCCCCGGCGCTTGGCCACCTCAATCATGTCCGCGCCGCGCGGGTCGTCTATGTTGATGACCGCTGTCCCGTCTTCAGGCAGCACGCGCGAAAAAAGCCCTGCTTTGGCCTCAAAATACGCTTCAAACGTCTTGTGGTAGTCCAGATGGTCCTGGCTCAGATTGGTAAACCCGGCAGCCGCAAGACGCACCCCATCAAGCCTGCGCTGTTCCAATCCATGACTGGAGGCTTCCATCGCCGCATGGGTGATGCCATGCAGCGCCGCTCCGACAAGCGCGCGATGCAGCGTGATGGGTTCCGGTGTTGTATGGGCCAGCGGTGCTTCCCACGCGCCTTCCACACCCGTGGTGCCAAGATTGACCGCCTCCAGCCCCAGCGCAATCCAGATCTGCCGGGTGAAATTCGCCACTGAGGTTTTACCGTTGGTGCCGGTCACGGCCACCATGGTTTCAGGCTGTTCTTCGAACCAAAGAGCGGCAGCAAAAGCAAGCGTCTGGCGCGGATCTTCAGCAATGATCAGCGCGGCATCGCATTCGGCCAGCTCTGCTTCGGCAATACGTGCGCCTTCGGGATCGGTCAGGATCGCCCCCGCCCCCATGCGCAACGCGTAGGTGATGAACTCACCGCCATGCACGCGGCTTCCCGGAAGGGCAGCAAAAAGATAGCCCTCTTTCACCTCGCGACTGTCAACCGCAAGCCCAGTGACATCGGCGCGCCGCCCTTGCTGCGCCGTCAGTCCCAGATCCGCCAAGGATTTGCTCTGCCCCACCACCTCTGTCCAGCCTTAGTTCAGCTTTTGTCTATTGGGTCGCCCCTGATGTGAGCGTTATACCGTCTAATACGGCAGGTTCAAACTCGGGCCGCAAACCCAAAAGTGGCGCCACCCGGCGGATGATCTCTGCCGCCACGGGAACGGCTGTCCATCCTGCGGTTCGGCGTGGCTCATCGCCCGAGGTTTCGACCGGCTCATCCAGCGTCACGACCAGCACATACTCCGGTTTGCTGGCCGGAAAGACACTGGCGAAAGTGGCCAGTACTTTCTCGTCGTAATACCCGCCATTTGGTTTGGGCTTATCCGCCGTGCCGGTCTTACCCGCCACCTCATACCCCGGCACTTCCCCGAAGGAGGCGGTGCCGCCGCCCACAACTTCGCGCAGCATTTTCATCGTGCGATCTGCTGCGGCCTTGGACATCACCTGCGGGCCGCGTTGATTACGTGGCTGCTTGAGCAAGGTCGGTTTCACCAGATACCCACCATTGGCCAGCGTGGCATATCCGGCAGCCAAATGCATGGGGCTTGTGGACATACCATGCCCATAAGCCACGGTCATGGTCGACAGCTCAGACCATTTGGGCGGCAAAAGAGGCTCTCCGCCTTTGGCCTCAACGATCTCGATGGGCGTGGCTTCAAACAGGCCCAAGGATTTCAGGAAATCCTGCTGGCGTTTGGCCCCGATCATCTGGGCAATCCGCGCGGTGCCGATGTTGGAGGATTTCACAATCACCTCAGTCACCGACAATTCGGGACCGTAATTGCGGAAATCGCGGATTTTGTGCTTGCCCCAGCGCAGCGGTCCTTTGGTGTCTATGATGGTCGACGGATTCACCAACCGCAAATCAAGCGCTTGCGCGACGGTGAAGCTCTTGAACACAGAGCCCAGTTCATACACCCCCTGCACAGCGCGGTTAAAAAGCGGGCTGTCCTCGGGATTGCCTTCGGTCGGAGGACGGGGTCGATCATTGGGGTCAAAATCCGGCAGGCTGGCCACAGCCAGAACCTCACCCGTCTCTACCTTCATCAAGACCGCCGCAGCACCCTTGGCATTCATCAACATCATGCCACCCTGCAGCACACGCTCCAGCGCAGATTGCACCGACAGATCAAGCGATAGCGTCAGCGGCTCATGGCCATACGCAGGGTCACGCAGGCGGTCGTCAAAATACTTTTCAACACCGGCCACGCCAATCACTTCGGCCGCATGCACGCCTTCCCGGCCAAAGCTGGCCCCGCCCATGACATGCGCCGCCAACCGTCCGTTGGGGTAAAGCCGCATCTCGCGCGGTCCAAAGAGCAGCCCCGGCTCACCAATATCGTGCACCGCCTGCACCTGCTCCGGGCTGAGTTTCTTTTTGACCCACAGGAACTTACGGCTTCCGGTGAAGTCCTTGAGCAAACGCTTTTCATCCAGATCGGGAAACAGCGCCACCAGTTCTTTGACCGCGCGCTCCGGCTCAACCATCTGCTGCGGTTGCGCATAAAGGCTGTGGGTTTCAAAATTTGTCGCAAGGATACGTCCATGGCGATCCACGATATCCGCGCGCTGCGCCAGAATCTCGACCCCGGCCACACCGGCACGCGGCTCTACCGGCTCTGACTGCGTCATGATCCCCATGCGTGCGCCGATGACAAGGAATGCAAGCGTGAAGAAAACGCCCATGACCAAAAGCCGCCCTTCGGCGCGCTGACGCGCCTGATCGCGCATTTCCTCGTGCCGCAGGCGAATGTTTTCGCGTTCAATCGCATCAGGGTTCTGCCCCGCATCCCGCGCTTTGAGGATTTGTGCCAGCGGACGCAACGGTGTTCTGATCATTGCTCTGCCTCCCGGTCCATCACTTCAACCGTGCTCCAGATATCCAGCGGTTCTTCGACACGCGGGAACGACACCTGATCAACTTTGCCAAACTGATTGGGCTGCAGCGGCAAAAGCCCCAACCGCTTGAAATTGATCTCGGCCAGGTCCCGCAACCGCTCAGGCCGGTTCAAATAGGCCCATTCCGCATTGAGAAACCGCAGCCTCTCACGCGCCTCGGCGATTTGCTGTTGCACTTCAACCGACCGCGCCTGCGCCTCTTGCGTCTCGTAGTTCTCCCGGTAGGCCCAAAAGGCCAACCCAATCACCATGAGAGAGGTCATTACATAATAAAAAGAGCGCATTAGTGTCGTCCTTTCGCAATCGGCATGCCAATGGCAGAGCGATCCACCGGACGCGCAGGTTCATCCGTACGCGTCGCCACACGTAGCTTGGCACTGCGCGCGCGGGGGTTTTGAGCAATTTCATCCGCATCCGCCACAATGGCCTTGCGGGTGGTTTGGGTGAATTGCGGCGCCTCGCGGGTCATTTCAGGGGCATGGCGACTGCCCTGCCCAGTAGAGCCGGTCTTGATCTGCAAAAACCGCTTCACCATGCGATCTTCAATCGAATGAAACGTGACCACGGCAAGATGCCCACCCGGTTTGAGCGCGCGCTCTGCCGCCTGCAAACCCTCAACCAGCTCGCCATATTCATCGTTCACCGCAATGCGGATCGCCTGAAAACTGCGGGTCGCAGGATGCGCCTGACCCGGTTTGGCACGGGGAAGAGCGCTCTCAATTATTTCCGCCAGTTGTAGCGTCGTAACGATTGGCACATCGGCGCGTTTGGTTACAATGGCACGCGCAATGCGGCGGCTGGCGCGTTCCTCACCATAAAGATAGAGAATATCGGCCAGCGCCGCCTCTTCCATCGTGTTGACCAACTCCGCCGCACTTGGCCCATCCTGGCTCATACGCATGTCGAGCGGGCCGTCTTTCATGAAGGAAAAGCCGCGTTGCGCCTGATCAAGCTGCATGGATGAGACACCAAGGTCGAGCACGATGCCATCAAAGTTTTGCCCGTGCTGATCCAGTTCGGAAAAGACGCCCTGCACCAAAGTGATCCGGTCGTCATACCCCGCGGCCCAACTTGCAGCCAACTCCATCGCCAGCGGATCGCGGTCCAGACCGGTCACATGATCGGCACCCGCCTCCAGCAGGGCGCGCGTATAGCCACCTGCACCCAACGTGCCGTCAAGCCAGCGGCCCGAGACCGGAGAAACAGCCGCAACAAGCGGCCCAATAAGCACAGGGATATGTGGGGACATTGCGGCAGCACTCCCCATCGCTCAATCCTCGCCCGGTGGGTAAACCAGAGTGAGGGGATCGAAGTCATCCGACTGCTCGGACAGCCAGGCCTCCATCTCGGCCCCTTCCGTGCCTTCATAGGTGTCGGCGTTCCAGATCTCAAAATACTCGCCCATGGCGACCATCGTTGCCTCGCCGTCCAGCCCAATCTGCTGGCGCAAACGCTGCGGCAGAACAATCCGGCCGTCCTTGTCAATTTCGGTATCCCAGGATTTGCCCAAGATCATCTTGCTGGCACGTTTACGCGCCTCGGACCCGCGCGGCATGGCACGGATATCGGCCTCGATCTCGGCCATCGCCTCAATCGTATAAGCCTGTAGACAATTCTTCAGATGGGGTCCGTGCAACACGACCATGCGAGGCAACGGGTTTTCCGGGCAGCGCGGGTCGCCATCGGCCAGCACAGCGCGAAAATCGGCAGGGATCGACATCCGACCCTTGCCGTCAACCTTCTGGTTAAACTCGCCTCTGAAGCTCAGCGTCACTGCGCGCCTGCCCCTCTTGTTCTGCCCCCGTTTCGATTTTTTTAGCCCCTGAAACGAAACGACGGATTGAGCTGCTGCCACTGCCCAATCCGCCGCCCTCGTCCCGCTTTGCGGGGTGTCCAGCTGCGCGCGCCACCTGGGGGGATGTCTGCTCGCCCGCGCGCCGGATCTCTCGTTGTGATGAAGCGGGTGCCTGTATGAAACCTGACTTGGAATTTTTCGGGGTTCTAAATGCCCCTCTTATCCCGTCCTCATCGTGCAAGAAGTAATACATGGTACTTCCTGGAACTCAATAAAAATTTACCCGAATAGCTACTGAATATGGTTTTTTCAGCTCTCCCAAAACAATATCTTGTATACCTATTGGGTAAAACAACACATAATTTGGGGTAAAAATAAATTATTAACACAACATATAGTGAATAATTTCCTTTCCTAAAAATTCCCATATTTTCCCGGATATTTCTCAAAGCACTACAATCAAAATGAGATCAAAACAAGAACATTTTGATTTCACATCAAAAATTCGCCTGAAATTCCACAAGTGATTCGCGTCAGACCATCGAAGATTCCATGATTTCCCGGCGCAAACACCACTCGGTTCCAGGCAATCCCATCCAGATGGGGAATTCAGTCGCAAAATGTCTGAAAACTGGGTGCGTCAGACCTTGCAAACGGAGGGCTTACTCTTCCACCGACCTGGCCGTCACCACAACTTCGATCAGATACCCCGGATCCAGCGCCACGCCTACGCAGGCCCGTTGTGGCCAGTTCGCCTCCGGACCGATCCAATCGTTCCACTCGACGTCCATCTCTGGTTTGAAGGCGATATCGCTCAGATACACCGTCGCCTGAAGCAGCTGAGTCTTGTCGCTGCCGACCTCGCGCAGAAGCCTATCAAGCTCCTCCAACGTATTTGCGGTCTGCGCCGCAATCCCATCCGCGCAAAACGGATCAGTGGCAACGATATAAGCCAGCCCACCGGCTTGTACGGCAGAACATCGGCCTATTGCCTCTCCGGGCATGCGTTTCACTTCAATCTCCAAGCCACTTGAACATCACCAACGCATCCACCAGCCCCTGCTCGGGATGTCGAAACGCGCGCGGCAACCGCCCCACAGTTTCAAACCCCAGCTTTATCCAAAGCGCTATCGCCCCCACATTGCTGGCGACCACAAAATTGAACTGCATGGCCTCATAACCCAAATCGCGCGCCGCAGTCTGGCTGTGAACACACATCGCCCGGGCAATCCCCTGCCCCTGTGCGGCCGGTGCCGTAATGTAACCGCAGTTGCAGACATGGGCACCACCGCCCTGCTGATTGGTCTTGATGTAATAGGTGCCAAGGATCTCGCCATCCCGCTCGGCCACATAGCTCGCCGCAGGCATATCGCACCGTAGGTGCAGAATGTCCTCACGCGAGATACCCGGATCAATGGCATAGGTATCCCCGGGCCGGATCACGTCGCGCAGGATCGGCCAGAGCGCGTCACGGTTATCGTCGCGCACTGGCCTTATCGTTAGGTCATCACGCGTTGACATCCACCACCACGCGGCCCTTGACCTGACCTTTGAGTATGTCCGCGCCCAACCCCGGCAAATCGGCGAGCGTCGCAGGCTGGATCATCGCCTCCAGCTTGTCCATCGGCAGGTCCTTGGCAATCCGCTCCCATGCGCGAAGGCGGTTCTCATAGGGTTGCATCACACTGTCGATACCCAACAGATTCACGCCGCGCAAGAGAAACGGAATGACCGTGGCGGGCAACCCTGCTCCCCCTGCCAAACCCACAGCCGCAACACTGCCGCCATACTTGATCTGACCAAGCGCGCGCGCCAGCATCTCGCCGCCCACGGCATCCACACATCCGCCCCAGGTCTCGGCCTCGAGCGGGCGCTTGGTGGTCTCGTTGATCTCTTCGCGTGCCACGATCTGCGTGGCCCCAAGGCTTTTAAGATAATCCGCCGTCTCGGGCCGTCCGGTCACACCCGCCACCTCATGACCCAGATTGGCCAGAATGGCCGTGGCCACGGACCCAACGCCACCAGCGGCGCCTGTGACCAAAACCGGCCCATCCTTGATCCCGTGATCTTCCAAAGCCATCACTGCAAGCATCGCCGTGAATCCGGCTGTGCCCACAGCCATCGCCTGGCGTGTATCAAGACCCATTGGCAAAGGAACAAGCCAGTCGGCGTTGACCCGCGCCTTTTGGGCATAGCCGCCCCAGTGCACCTCGCCCACACGCCAGCCGGTCAGAACAACCTTGTCACCGGGCTTGTACCGATCATCCTGAGACGCCTCGACGGTTCCGGCAAAGTCAATGCCCGGCACATGCGGATAGCTGCGCACCAATCCGCCGCCCGGCCCAATGCACAGGCCGTCCTTGTAATTCACTGTCGAGTATTCGACGGCGACGGTCACATTACCCTCGGGCAAATCCGCGTCACTGATTTCCTTGACCACAGCCGAGGTCTTGCCGCTCTCTTCGTCCTTTTCAACAACCAATGCGTTGAACATATCGCTCTCCATCCTGTCCTTGCAGAGCCACGCCCTGCTTTCATCGTTCAAAAAATACTCAAATCCAGAAACACCGGTTCACCGTGGCGCGACGCGTGCCATCCGGGGTCTCGACATCCAAAACCGTACCCGGTGTCCAATGGGTCATACGGATCATGCCGATCGCCACGTTGGTGTCAAAGTCCGGACTCCAGGCGGCGGAACTGACGCGCCCCACCACCGTGCCCTCAGACGTCACCGGCCACCACCTGTCACAGCCGGGCACAGGTGGTCCATCAATGGAAATCGCCCGGATTTCCTGCACCGGGCCTTCCTTGGCCACGCGCAGCAATGCATCGCGCCCGATACACCCAATCGCACTGTGGGTGTTGCAAAACTTGCCCAGCCCACATTCATGCGGTGTGTTGTCATCGGTCATGTCATTGCCGTAGCTCAACAAGCCACCCTCGATCCGTTCAATGAGGTTGGGGCACCCGGCATGTACATCCAGATCCTTGCCCGCCTCCATCAACGCATTCCAAAGCGGCATGCCGATGTCGCCGCCTTCAACATAAACCTCAAAGCCTCCCTGCTTGGAATATCCCGAGCGCGCGATCACCAGATCACGGCCCTGAAAATCAAACACGCCAAAGCGGAAAAAGCGAATGTCACGCACCCCGTCGCCAAAGACCCGCGACAGAAGCTCATCCGATTTCGGTCCCTGAATGGCCAGAGGGGATACATCCGGCTCATCCACCAGCACATCCAGCCGCCAGCCATGCGCAATCGCCTTGACCCAGTAGAGCAAGTCACTGTCAGCAATGGAAATCCACCAGCGGTCTTCTGACAGTTTCACCGCCACCGGATCGTTCAGCATCCCGCCGGTCTCATCCACGATAGGCACGTAGTAACATTGTCCAGCAGTCATACCGCGCAGGTCGCGCGGGGTGAGCATCTGCATCAAGCGCCCGGCATCCGGGCCACGCAGCTCGATCTGGCGTTCCACCGCAACATCCCAGATTTGTACCGCCTCTTTGAGATGCCGGTAGTCCTCCTCGACCGAGCGAAACACCGTGGGCAAAAGCATGTGATTATAGACAGTGTACGCCTTGACCCCGGCGGCTTCGACACCATCGGAAAAGGGTGTGCGGCGCAGACGCCGCGACGGAGACAAAAGCGCCATCAGCTTTTTCCTCGTAAATTACGTTTACATGTGGTGGGCGCTTTGCCCGTCGTGGAGTAGGCCGCAATGCCACAGGTGGCACAGCGGTATTCGACAAAGCGACCGTTTTGATCGCCGGTTTCTGCCCATTTACAGTCTCGCTTTCGAAACACCTGATCGAGCTTTCCGGCGACCGTGTCCCCAGCCCTCTGGCGACCCCAGGCCCACCAGACAAAGCCGATAACAGCCAGCGCGATGACAAGGGCCAGCGGCATCCTAAGCGTCCTCAGGCATCAAAAAGAGATCGGAAACCGGCGCAACCAACCCTGCTGCGGTCAACAGGGCATGAATTTGCCCGCGGTGATGGGTTTGATGGTTGAACATGTGGGTGACGCAAAGCGCAATGGGCTTGGTCACATCGCGCTGTGCAGCACCCGAGTACCACTTGAGGTCCCCTGCGAGGTCAACACTGCGCAGAGAATTGGCCCAATGCCGGACCTTGCCATCCAAGTGAAAGCGCGCAGCGTTCCACGCGCCCAGCGTTGGATGCAACATCGGGCTCTTTGGAATGCCACCCACGGGTGCCTCTACTGAGGGATCAAACCGGCTCATCCAGATCTGATCGCCCCAGAGCAAGTGATTGAGCGTGCCAAGGATCGACCCAAAGAACGCACCACGATCTTTGGTCAGAACCATCATCGGCTGACCATCCAACGCATCAAAGATCTGGCGGTTTTGCCAAGCCCCATAGCGCGCCATCATCTGACAATATTCTGGCGTGATCATCTGCGCGGCCTAGGGCTTGGGGCCTTTCCAGTCGATCGGGCAAATCTCGGCGGACTTGCCGCCAAAGTCCCAGATCCGACCATAGTCGCGCACTTTGGATTTGATCCCGCGCGCGGCAATGATGTCCGGGCCCATCCAGTACTTGGAGTTTGAGATCATCACCGGATGATCCTTGCTGGCCCCTTCGACCATCTCAATCTCGCCCTGAATTTTCCGGCCAATGTAAAGCCCGCGCTTGGTGCCTTCGCGGACAATCTCGACCTTTTCGCGTTCGGCCCCCACGATGTCACTCACCAGCATGGTGAAGAGACCCGTGGTGCCCCCAGCCGCACCAGAAAAAATCTGCAAGATACCATTATAGGCCTTGCCGCTGGCGCGCTCGTCCACATAAGCCGCCACTTTCCAGCCGCCTTCGGCCATGCGTCCAGGGATATCGACCATCAGGCCCACGTTGAGACCCGACAAATCCTCCCCCTCAAAATGCCCCTCATCAATCGCAATGGCCATCCAGGCGTGACAATGCCCTTCGGTCGGTGGATGCGCCCCGAGACTGACCACGCAAGGGCAAAAGACTTCGCAAGAGCAATTCAGGAACAGCTCACCCTTGATGGCCCATTCCGTGGGTGACATCTTGCGCCGCTTGGGGTTTTCCATGCGGTTGTCGATGCGCTGCGACACCGGCAGCTTGTCTGCATCCTGACGACGTTTTAGGGCCATGTTTCTATCCTCCCATAACCAGCGGCGCGGCCAATACGGCCAGTCCGCCTGCGATCAAGATCATGCCCATGGGCCGGATCACCCGGTGGCCGATCTGTGGTAACTTTTCCAATACCATAAAGAGCGTGGCCAGTCCCATCCAGAGCAGGCTCATCACTCCGCCGACAAATCCCAACGCCATGAAGCCCCAGCAACAGCCAACGCAAAAAGCGCCCATGCCCAGCCCCATGCGCAGCCCGCCGCCAAAGCCGGTGCGCCAGTGGCCCAGGAAATAGGTCATCGGGCTATGACACACCCCGTGACAGACCTCTTTGGCGCGGGTGAACTGAAAGGCCCCCACGACAATCAGCAGGCCACCAGAAATGAGCGTTGATTTGGCGATTCCCAGCATGTCAATCACACCGCCGAACAACAGCCCAAGCTGCACCAGCGTGATGAGGGCGGCAAAGCCCACCCATACGGCGAAGTAACCCAGCAGAACACCAAGCCAGCCCGGTGTCGTGCCATTGGCGCTATGAATGAGGTCTTCATAAGCCCGCAGCGTCGGCACCATCGTGGGCAGCATCATCGCCGCCATCATGATCGCCCACATGGCAAAAATCGAGCCAAACCGGTCCATCGCCATCATGCCTTCGCCCATCGACATTGGCATGCCAGGCTGCATTGCGCGCATCTTTTCCGCCATGGGTCCAGGACGCCCAATAAGGTCAAGGTCCATGCCAATCGCCATCATGTACATGACCATCCAGGCCATCAGAATGGTGGCAAATAACGCGAGCCAGGCGATGGAACGCAGCGACAAAACGGACATGAGCTTCGTGGCCCTTGGATTGAGTCTCAACTGGCGATATAATTGTCAGACATTTAAAGGTCTGACAAATGAAATCTTCCTCTGACAGCAAACCACAGGACCTCTCAGCGCAAATCGCCCAGGCCATCCGCGATGCCATCATCGAAGGCCGCATGATCGTGGATGAACGCCTGCCCTCGGAGGCGGAACTGTCAGAGCAGTTTGGCGTCTCACGGTCCACTGTGCGCGAAGCCCTCAAGCGGCTTGCAGCACAATCGCTGATCCGTACGCAGCGCGGCGCCTTTGGCGGGGCTTTTGTCAATCGTCTGAGCTACGAGGATGCCTATAGCCAGCACATCACGACCTCGACGCTTTTACTGTCGATGAACGCAGTCAGCTTTGAGACCGCCTGCGAGGCGCGCTATGCCATGGAACGGGCCTGCGCGCCCCGCGCGGTCGAACGCCGAACGCCCGATCATCTGGCCACCATGCGCGCCGAAATTCACCGCCAGTCCCAACCGGGCCTGAGCGACGAAAGCTTCTGCGCCTCAGATGTCGCCCTGCACCGCGCATTGGTCGATGCCGCGGGCAACCCGGTGCTCAGCTATCAACTCGCCGGGGCGGTTGAAGCCATGCAGCCTCTGATGAACATGATCACCTTCACAGCGCGCTCAAGAGAAGAGATTGTGGGTCTGCACACCGAACTGGCAGATGCGTTAGAAGGCGGACGGGCAAAAGACGCTGAAGCCGCGCTTCACAAACTCGAAGCTTACACACTGACTTTGGGGCATGATGTCATGGCCGCGCGGGCGCGCAAGTCGAGCTGATCAAATCGTGTCTGGCATACTGCCCTGTCGTCCGTTGCGAAAATCACTCGGGCTGACGCCCGTGCTGCGCTCAAACATTCGGCTAAACGCCGTGCGGCTGGAAAACCCAACTTGATGCGCGACGGCTTTGACCGGCAGGTCGCTCTCGCGCAGCAGAACTCCGGCCTTTCGAATGCGCAGGTCCCGCAACAATTCAATCGGTCCGGTGCCAAAGACATCCGCAAACCGTTGCGCAAATCGCGACCGGCTCATGCCGCAAAGCTCTGCCAGACTTTCAACAGTATGAGCGCCACCCGGATCATCAAGCATGGCACGCAAACTAGCCCAAAGCGATGTGTCCTTCAGCAGGTTCATCCATCCCACACTGGCCCCATCGCGTGCAAAACGGCGGCGCAGCAGATCAATCATGCACTGCGTCAACAAGACCCGGATCATGGCCCGGCTGCCCAATGTTGGCGCGCTCAGCTCTTGCAGAAGCATTTGCAGCACCGGTCCAAGAGTTTCGCCCTGCGTGATGTTTTCGCAAAGCGGAGCGCGGATCAGATCAATCACGTCTGACGCGCCGCGCAACCCGACTCGCACATGGGCGCACAGCGCTGTAATGCGGGCGTTCACCATGGTCCCCGGTTCCGATTTCAGCAATCGGCGCAACTGAAGCTCTGCGGGTTTGCATTCCGGTACCGGATGCGTTGACGGCCCTTCGCTCCTCAAAGTGTGGCGATGCATCGCCGGTATCAGGACCAATGCGCCCTGCGACACCGGGATGGAAGGCGCGCCACGCAAGATGATCTCCCCTTGCCCCGAAAGAATATAGTGCAGCGTCGCGCCTGTATCCTGCCCAAGTCCCAGATCACACGCACCACGCAGCTCACAGACTGCGAAGGGATCGGGGAAAATATCGATCCGGTCGAGGACTTCATCAAAGTTCATAGCCCAACCATATCCACGTTCTGGACGAAAAGATACGCATCCAATATCCAACGCACGTAATTCGGACGCACAGATACATCAAACCTTCCACGTTCAGGAACAGGCACATTCAAAAATGGAGGATTACCATGTGCAATGGACATGATCATGACCACGAAGAAACGGGCGCCAACATCTCACGTCGCGCGGCCCTGACCGGCGTTGCCGCCGCAACCGCGGCAGGTGCAGCGACCGCCCTGTCCGCTCCTGCAGCCGCTCAAGACAACCCCTATGCCGACCCTGCAGAACCAGCGCTGCCCCCGTCGAACATGACGCTCGATCTGAGCCGAGCGGCCCTTGTTGTGACCGACCCGCAGATTGACTTCCTGCATCCTGATGGCGTGACCTGGGGTGTGATTGGAGCCAGCGTTGAAGAGCACAACACCGTTGAGAACATCGAGACTCTCTTCAAGGCCGCCAAGGCCGCCGATCTGACCGTCGCTGTGTCACCGCACTACTATTACCCGACGGACAAGGGCTGGCGCTTCGAAGGGGCGCTGGAAAAACTGATGCACAAAATCGGGATGTTTGATCGCACAGGGCCGACCAATCTTGATGGGTTCGAAGGATCGGGCGCGGATTTCATGCCTCAATACAAACCCTATATCGAGGACGGCAAAACCATCGTGACCTCGCCGCACAAGGTCTATGGCAATGACACCAATGACCTCAGCCTGCAATTGCGCAAGAACGGCGTGGATCAGGTCATCCTTGCCGGTATGTCGGCCAACCTGTGCACCGAAAGCCACATGCGAGAGCTTTTGGAAGATGGGTTTGAGGTTGCTGTGGTGCGCGATGCAACTGCCGCTGCCATGCTGCCCGAAGGCGATGGCTACCTCGCGGCCCTGATCAATTTCCGCTACATGGCCAACGCGGTGTGGAGCACGGAAGAAACCATCGCGAACATCAAAAACGCAGGGTAACTGCTCTGAAATCCAAGTGAGTGCGTTAACACCTGTTTGGCGCACTCACTCGATCCGCCGGGCCTGATCAATCAGCATAATCGGGATGCCAGAGCGCACCGGAAAGGCCAGACCGGCGGCCTCGCTGATCAGCTCTTGGTTTTCCGCACTGTATTTCAACGACGTGTGCGTTTGCGGGCAGATCAACGCCTCTAGCATGCGCCGGTCTATCTCTGAGACTTCTGTGATTGTTGTCGTGTCAACACTCATTGCATGACTTCCCGTGCGTCGCCGCCGCGCATGGCAAACTCGATCAGCGTCACCAGTGTCTCACGTCGCGTGGCCAAACAGGGCGCCTCCAGAAGTGCCTGTTTGTCCTCAGGATCAAACCCCAGCAGCATAGACAGCGAATTGATCAACAACTCGTCATCCGCGTCCTTGAGCGAGTCCCAGTCGGTCCGCAACTCCTGCGCCTCGAAATACCGCCCCAAAAGCTGCATGAACCCGTCGCGATCAAAATTCTTGTCGCGATCTTCGGGACCGAGATCCCGCTCGAACCCGTCCCAGGACACTTCCGCGCGTCGGTAGGGTGTGAACCCGTCAACCTCTTGCTGAATGCGAAACCGCGACATGCCACACAGTGTAATCATGTAGCGACCATCTTCGGTCTCGGAAAACTGGGTGACACGTCCGGCACATCCGATCTGATGCAGCCCAGCGCCATCCTGACCTTTGAGGGGATTGGGTTGCACCATACCAATCAGGCGATGCGGGCTTTTGAGCGTATCCTCGAGCATCGCCAGGTAGCGCGGCTCGAACAAATGCAGTGGCAACCGCGAGCGCGGCAGCAAGAGCGCGCCGGGCAGCGGAAACAGCGAAATCGTGTCTGGAAGATCACCCTGATGCTTCATGGTGGTGATGTAGGGCGTTCCCTGCGTCAGGCAAATATCATTGAGCTCAATTTTCGACGGCCATTGAGGACGATGGGATCATTGGGTTTGAGCGCTTCGAAAATGGTGAAGAGCTGCGTTTTCGCAGCCGCGTCATTCCACTCGCGATCTCGGCGGAAAAGCTCCAAAAGCTCATTCACCGCCTCTTCGCTCTGACCCGCCGCCTGCAAGGCCTGCGCAAGGTCAAAACGCGCCTGATGATCATCTGAATCGGCCTCCACGGCGGCGCGTAGCTCCGCCACCGGCCCGGCATCTGCCGCTTGTCGCGCCAGCGCAAGCTGCGCATGGGCGGCCTCAAGCTCTGGGCTTTCAGCAATGGACGCAGGCGCACCGTTCAGGATGGCCTCAGCCTGATCAGGATCATCCAGCGCCAGATAGCTGGCCACCAGCCCGGCATAGGCGGCGGCGTTCTCGCCATCCTCTTGTAGGATCGCCGCAAATGTTTGGGCGGCATCCGCAGCGGCGCCCTGGTCAAGCATCTCTTGCGCGGCGGCCACCGCATCGTCCAACCCACCGCTGGCATCCCCACCCGCAGCTTCAACAGTCCGCGCTACAAACGCGTCAATCTCGGATGGCGGAACAGCCCCCTGAAACCCGTCAATAGGCTGGCCCTTGAAAAAGGCATAGACCGTCGGGATCGACTGCACCTGAAGCTGGCCTGCGATCATCTGGTTTTCGTCCACATTGACCTTGGCCATCTTGACCGCACCCTTGGCCTTGGCCACCGCGGCCTCAAGCGCCGGACCCAGTGTTTTGCAAGGCCCGCACCAAGGTGCCCAGAAATCCACAATCACCGGCACGGTTTGTGACATCTCCACGACCTCGGTCATGAAGTCCGCCTCTGAGACGTCCTTGATCAGGTCATCTGCAGCTGGGGTTTGACCACCGAGTTCAAGCATAACAGCCTCCGGATTCATCATTTGGATCAGTTGGCCGTTACATGGCGTAGCCCGCCGCGTTCTGCAAGAGGCAGTGTTTGCGGGTGAATGAGTTTAACCTTTGGCTTCAGTACGACCCAACGCTTAAAGTGAGGTTTGTGTGGAATGGCTGCTTGTAGCCCAAAGTTACGCCGATTTCAATTTAAGCAACTGCCCCGTTCAACCCGAACACCTGCAATCTCACCATTGCGCATGTACGCTATCTGAACCCCAATTGCATTCCGGCGCACGTCCCAATCAGGTCGCCATGGCGCATCGCTAAAGAGCGGCGCAACAAACATCGAATAGATTGAGCATGATGGCGGAACGTACTCCAAAAACGATCCGCGTAATGTCCGAGAAGTTAATGGCGGCTTTTGAGTATCAGAAATCGTAAAGGCATAAATCGCCATACCTTGCGCACGAAACCAATCCTCAACCCTCTCAGAGGTGCGCAAAATGTCTGCGATGTAGAAAACGCAAAGCGTCACTTCCTTGTCGTTGTTAAAGTCAGCCCATCTCAAATCCAACAAATTCAATGGCGTATCGTTGGTCTCAACGTCGGCAAGACACGCGGTTACGTCAGGAAACTTCTCGTGAGCTTCTTTGATGAAGACGTGGTTAAAACTCATCTGTCTCCCATTTGACATGAAAGGGGATGGATTATTAATCTTGGGATGTGATGCAGGAATTAGGAAACTTAGTCGCTCTGCTTCGTCGATTGATGGGGGCTGGATGTTGGATGAATAGATCGCGACGGACTGCTTATAGCTTCGAACTATTTCAAACGCTGTTACACAGAGGGCTAATCCGAGAAATAAAGAAAGAATGGTTCTCAAAAAACGTCTCACCAAGTCACTCCAAGTTGAGGCTTCAGTTATCTATTGTCCCTTTTGGACAATACCAAGGTAGATGTATTCTTTGTCCGCACTACCGCCTTTCAAAACAGCCTCTTTTCCAACCAAACTCATTGGATCTTGAGTTGGAGCCCTTGGCGGATCTTCGTTCGTTTCTTCAAACATGAGATCACGAGCCGCAGGCCTGTTGTGCCAGCGACGGTCTATAATCGGATGTGCTCCAGGCGTGTTAGACCTTCGGCAACGGCAAACACCCCGGCAACCCCGCAGGCAGGACCATCCGCCCCCCTGCCCGGTAAAGCGCCAGACCCAAACCCTCGGTATCGCCGCGCACGGCAAGCCAAAGGCCCCCACCGCCGACCACTGCGGCACCTTCCGGCAAGTTGTTCACAAAGTCCCGGCTCGGCAAAAGGACAATCGCGCCGGGGGCTGCGTCACTGACCACCATCACCGTCAAAACCGTGGCCAACCACCCTCCTGCCACACAGATCAGCGCGACCCCCCACGTCCTAATAGTCATGGATATGTTCCAGCCTGAGCCGGTCCGGGCCACTCGCCGCCTGCATCTGGCGCAGACGCTCGGCCAGATCACTGACCTTCAAAAGCACCAAATGACGGTTGTCGCCATAGCCCTGCCGCGCAAAGCTGTGCAGTGCGCCATCGGCGGTCTTGGCCTGCGACAGGGCGGTGAACATGATGTCGTCATTGCCCGCAATCTCGACAAACTCTGCCCCCTGCCCGGCCATCTGAACCAGCAACTCTGTCAACTCCCGATAGCGCGGCGTTTCGATCTCGATGCCTTCGGCGCGAGTGTCAATGAACGTGACACCGTCCAGCGCCTCGATCTGCTCACGCTCTAGCCCACTTACGATCATCCGCAAGGTAAGCTCATCTGGCCCCACCTGCTCAACCGCGTTGCCAATGACCCGCGCGTAAGCGGCCTTGATCTTGTACTCTGTGCCCAGCGCCGCCGCGCGTTCGACATCGCGGAACTGATCCGTGGCGTTGGTCAAAAGGTCTTCGCGGTCGCTGTCGAAATCCCATTTGAACCACGGCACCTGCTGCAGGAACGCCGCATAGGCCCTGGCCTGATCGGCAGAGAGTTCATCAAGCGGCGCGCGATCCTCACCCCGCTGCCACGCCGCCGCCCGGCCCAGTGTTTCCTCATACGCGGCCTTGGCCAAAAGCTCTGCGGTGAAACTGACGCCGATCACATAGACCATGCGCTTGGTTTCCCAATCCATGCCGCCGTGGTCGGCCGAGGCAAAACTCAGCTCGCAGAGCGAGGACCAGAAGCCACCAATGGCTTGCAGATACCCAAAGTCATGCGGGTCGCCCGTGCTGATCACCTGCGCATAGTCGTCATATGCGTGCACGATATGCCATTCAGGGTAAGTCATCAGCGTGCGCGCCTCAGAGCGGTGATGCTCAGGCGGCAGGATGGCGGTGTATGTGGCATCCTTGGTCTTTGGAATGCAGGCCAGCTCATTATAGCCCGCAGGCATGAGCAGGCCGATAACCAATACGACCAGCAACAGGACCAGCCGCAGGGTCCATTTGAACAAACGCCGGATCACGTCACGCCCCCGGTCGAGCTTCAGCCCGGCAAAGAGCGCAAAGCCCCCCAGCCCAATATGCGGCAGGTTGGCCAGGATACGCGGCACCGATAGCGAGAAGCCTTCAGAAGGGTTGGAGAAGATCGCCAGATCGAGAAAGCCGTATGCTGTGAATATCCCAAAGATCCCATCGGCCAGATACAGCGCGCCAAAGATGACCAGAAAAATCTTGGCCGCCCGGTGGCTGATGAGCGCTGCCGATAGTGCCCAGAGGGCTGAGACCACATGCAGTGCATCGTCAAACGGATCAAGCGCGAAGATACCAAAGGCCAGCCCATTTTCATCGGTCAGTCCGGGAATATAATTCAGCGACGCCGCCACAAGCAGCGCCACAGTGTAGAACAAACAAATTTTACGCAATAAGGTCATAGCTGGCTCAGATACTGGTCCCAAAGATGGTTACGAAAGACAAGGCTTGGATCAAGCGCCCGTTTGGCCTCTGCAAATTCCTGGGCACGCGGGTATCCGCGCCGCATCTGGGTGACCGTGGCGTGTGGTCGATACGGCAAGTAATACGTCCCGCCAATGGCAATCACCCCGTCAATCAGTTCCCGCGTCATGCGCGCCATGTCGGCCTCGCCTCGCCGTGTCATTTCCTGACTGAACGACATCACCGCCGCAATCCGTGGCACCGGCGCATAGGAGAGCCAGCTATCGGGATCGGTGTCGATATAGCGCAAGGTCACGTTCAGGAACTCTTGGAAGGATCCCGGGATCACCCGCTGACACAGGTCTACAAACTCGGCAAACCGCTCCGGGCTGACGAAATATTCATGCAGGATATCCGTGCGATCCGGATTACGATCATCAAGCGTGAGAACCGGCTCATTCATCAGCGAATTGCGCGTCGCAACACCATCTCCGATAGAGGGGCCAAGATCGGTTTCAAACCACCAGCGCAGGGATTTTGCAGGCTCATTGCCAAGCTGCCAGCGGTAAACCCGGCTGGCGATATGCGCCATTGCGCCCGAGCCGGACGCGGCGGGCAGATCGGATTGATCCTCTGTCGCACGATAGGTTATCATCAGCGCCTTTTCGAAAAAGCTCTCACGCTCCACATTGAGCCGCCCATAGGCCATCGTGACCGCCGGGTCCAAGAGGACTTCGACGAAACGTGTGCCATACTCTTTGGCGGGAAACTCCTCGAATGTGGGGGCAAGCCGCGTGTTGCGCTCCATCTCGACCACCATCTCGGTGATCGCGCCGGTCAGGCCATAGCCCCCCATCGTCTGACCAAAGAGATCGGCGTTTTGCGTGCGCGAACATGTCACCAGCTCGCCATCCGCCAGCACCATGTCAAAGCTTTGCACAGTCGCCCCCATCGGCCCCATCTTCACCGGCCAACCGTGGGCATTGACGCAAAACGTCGCCGCCACGCCGAAATCATGGTTGGATTGCATTACCTTGGGGCCAAAACCGATAGGGTCGAGTGCCGCGATCACCTCGGCCCAAGTTGTGCCTGCCTGCACCCGGTAGGTGCCAGCGTCAGTGTCCGGTTCGACAAAGCCACCCTGATAAGTGATCGCGTGCCCGTCTCGCGGAATAGCCTGCGCGCCCATGGAATGACGCGCGGCACTGACATTCACCGCCCGGCCCGAAGTGCGCGCAATCCGAATTTCATCGCGCAGCGCCTCCACCAAGGCGTCGCCACGGCTGTTTTCGAGGATCAAGTGTTTGTGAATGGGTGTCTCAGACAGACCACTGGCATCATTGAGCGTGCCCTCTGCCCCGCTCGGTTTGATCCAGGAGACGCCGTCATAGCTGGGCAAATCGGCACCCAGCCGGTGCGTCGCCAACCCGCCGATCAGGGCACCGCCACCCAGTAAAAGCGCACGTCTCGAAAGCTTGCGCATCGCATCCCTCTCTAACGCCCCATAATGCCATCTTTGCAGCAAAGGCGCCAAATGCCAGGTCCGGAAACCCTGACTTTTTCAATCAACGCATTGGGTTTGCACCAGAAAATGCGCATTTTCTGGGCCATTTTCTGTATAGAAAAAGGTCTCTTTGAGAGCAATCAGAGGTCAAATGTCGCAAAAACCGGCGCATGATCTGAAGGCTTTTCCCATCCGCGCGCGTCACGCAGGATACGGCTGGAATGGGCGGCACTGGCAATGTCCGCACTGGCCCAGATATGATCCAGCCTGCGCCCTTTGTCGGCGGCGTCCCAGTCGCGGGCGCGGTAGGACCACCAGCTATATAGCTGTCCCTTGGGGATGTCCGCGCGGGTGACATCTGACCAGCCGCCTGCCTCCATCACATCGCCAAAATGCTCCACCTCAATCGGCGTGTGACTCACAACTTTCAAAAGCTGCTTGTGGCTCCAGACGTCATCCTCGCGTGGGGCGATGTTCAGATCCCCCACCAGGATGGACTTTTCGGGGCGCTCGGATTTGAACCAATCCCGCATATCCGTCAGGTAATCGAGCTTTTGGCCAAACTTCTCATTCACCTTCCGGTCCGGCACATCGCCCCCCGCAGGGACATAGAAGTTGTGAATGACCGTGCCATTCTCCAGCCGTCCCGCCACATGACGCGCATGACCCAGTCCGGCAAAATCCTTATCGCCCAAATCTTCAATCGGCAGCTTCGACAGGATCGCCACGCCATTATATCCCTTCTGCCCGCGCGCAATCATGTGGGTATAACCCAGTGCAGCAAACCCTTCCGTCGGAATTTTCTCGACCGGGGATTTGCACTCTTGCAGGCACAGGACATCCGGCGCTTCCTCACTCAGAAGCTTGGCAACAATCGGTTCGCGCAGACGCACGGAATTGATGTTCCAGGTGGCAAGCGTAAAGGGCATGGCAGCGTCCTGACCAGATTATTGCGCGGATTGATCGGCAATAAGCCCCAGCGCCAACTCAAGTGCAAGCAGGAACGCATCGGGATCCTCGATCTGCGGGATATGGCCCAGGTCTGGCATCAGGACCAACTCCGATCCCGGCGTGGCGGCATTGAGCGCAAAAGCCTGATCCACCGGTGTCACCGTGTCTTCCTCGCCCCACATGTAGACCACCGGAAGCGTCAGCGCCGCGTAGTTCTCTTTTCGTGTGCTCAGTGCGTCCTGCGGCGGCACCAGCAGCGAAGGCAGCCAATCCGAATAGGCCGCCGTCGTGCCTTCGCGTTCAAAGGGTCGTGTCAACACACCGACCACCTCATCGCTGGCCGCCTCTTTGACATGAATGAGTCCTCTGAGGAACACGCGTGTGAGCCAGGGATTGGTCATGGTAAGCGCCGTGGCCGCCTCCCGGATTGGCTCAAGGCGGAGGATGAAAGGCAGGCTTTCGTTCTTTTCATGCGCGCCCAGTCCCAGCGCGCCGTCCACAACGATCAATGCCGCAAAAGCCGAGGGGTCCTGCATCACCGCCTCGACACCCGGCGCCGCCCCAACCGAATGTGCTACTAGAATAGGTTTCACACCCAGTGCTTTTACCAAGGCGCGTATACGCTCAGCTTGACGCGTGCGCGCATAGTCTCGGTCCAAGGCATGATCAGAAAAGCCAAATGGTGGCATATCAAACGCCACCGCGCGCCACCCCTCTGCGCTCATTTCTTTCAAAGTTGGCGCCCAAAGTCCCGACCAGGCGGCAGTCCCATGCGCAAAGAGCAGCATCGGCGCGTCCACTGGTCCCTCTTCCAGCACGAAAATCGCGCCTTCGGATGTCTCAACCAACCGTCCTTCAGGTGGCAGGATCGCCGCGCGCGGATCGCCTTCCCGCAAAAACGCCGCTCCGCGCGCCAATAACAGTACAACCGCCGAAACAACGCCCAGCCAGAACAAGGATTTTGTGATCCACCGCATGCAACGCGCTCCCTTTTGGGATGCAGCATAGCAACCCGCGACGTCGCCACAATGATGAGCCGCCAAAAAAAGACCCCGGGCAAAGCCGGGGTCAGTCCAACAGGGAGGTGCATATATTAGCCGCCATATGCTGCGGTGTAAGTCAGAGATAGCAGGTCGAAGACTCGGTCTCTTTGACTTGTGTCAAGTTTTCACGCCAAAAGCCGGTACCCGCCAGATTCGGTCACCAGAAGCCGCGCGTTGGACGGATCCGGCTCGATTTTCTGACGCAACCGGTAGATATGTGTCTCAAGCGTATGCGTGGTCACGCCTGCGTTGTAGCCCCAGACTTCGTGCAAAAGTACATCGCGCGCCACCACGCCATCGGGCGAGCGATACAGAAACTTCAGGATGTTGGTTTCTTTCTCGGTCAGGCGAATTTTGCGGTCATCTTCGGTGATCAGCATCTTCATCGCTGGCTTGAACGTGTACGGCCCAAGCTGAAAAATCGCATCTTCGGATTGCTCGTGCTGACGCAGCTGCGCGCGAATGCGGGCCAGAAGCACAGGAAACTTAAAGGGTTTGGTGATGTAATCATTGGCCCCGGCATCGAGACCCAGGATCGTGTCGGCATCACCATCATGGCCCGTCAGCATCATGATCGGCGCTTTCACGCCCTGTTTGCGCATCAAGCGGCACAGCTCGCGCCCATCTGTGTCGGGCAGACCCACATCCAGAATGACAAGGTCGTAGATGCCGTCCTTGGCCCGCGCCATGGCGTCGGTTCCGTTGGCCGCCTCGAAGACATCAAAGTCTTCGGTCATCACCAACTGTTCACTAAGCGCCTCGCGCAAATCCTCGTCATCATCGACGAGCAGAATCTTCTTAAGCTGAGCCATACCAATTTTCCTCTTTGCTTGGCCAAGTACTTGTGACACGCCAAGCTTGCAGGCAAGGTCTGTGACAGAGCAATCACGCCCAAGTGTAACTGAGGGGCAAAATGTTTCATTTGGTTTCAAAACCCTGTAGGCGGGTCGAGAGTTTGCAGACGATGACAAAGGAAGATGTGTGACCAGCCTCGGCCCTGACATGACAGACCTTCTGGCACGTGCGCGGGCGGATCTACGCATGGGTGTACCGGTTGTTCTAGAGGCGTCTGGTCAAACGGCTCTTGTCCTGTCCGCCGAGACGCTGAATGCGACGCGTCTAAAGGCGTTGCAGGATTTAGAGGGTATGCCAGTGCTGGTCATTTCAGCCCGACGGGCTGAGACGCTCAAAGCGCGCCCCTATGACGGGGATCTCGCACGCATTGTTCTGCCAGAAGAGGCGACACTCGATTGGGTACAAGGCGTGGCCGATCCTGCCGATGACCTCAGCATGCCCATGAAAGGTCCACTCCTGTCCGAGCGCAGCGGATCAGCGGACCTTCATCGTACAGCAATTGCGCTTGTCAAATCCGCACGGCTGTTACCAGCGTCTGTGGTCTTGCTCAGTGACATGCCAAATGATCCGGCGCTCACCCGCCTCGACGCAGAAGCGGTGTCAATCACGCTGCAAGACCAAAGCCCCATGCACCGAGTTGTCAGTGCCCGTCTGCCCTTGCCCGTGTCCGAAGCCGGACGCCTGCACATCTGGCGTCCCGAAGATGGCGGAGAAGAACACTACGCCGTGGAAATCGGCACCCCCGACCGTGACATTCCGGTTCTGGCGCGCCTGCACTCGGCCTGCTTTACCGGCGACTTGCTCGGGTCTTTGAAATGCGATTGCGGCCCGCAGCTTCGCGGCGCTCTGGCGCAGATGGGGACCGAAGGCGCAGGCGTCCTGCTCTATCTTAATCAGGAGGGCCGCGGCATCGGCCTTGCCAACAAAATGCGCGCTTATGCGCTCCAGGATCAGGGCTTTGACACGGTCGAGGCCAACCACCGCCTGGGTTTTGAGGATGACGAACGCGACTTCCGTATCGGTGCGGCCATCTTGCGGGATATGGGCTTTTCGTCTGTACGGCTTCTGACCAACAACCCTGCCAAGATAGACATGATTCAGGCCCATGGGATCGAAGTGACCGAACGCGTGCCCCTCAAGGTTGGCGAAGGCGAGCACAACCGTGCCTACCTGGCCACCAAGGCGAAGAAATCCGGACATTTGTTGTAAAGTCGGGAAGTCGGCTTTCCGGGACGGAGCAGACATCGCTTTCTGCACGACCAAAGTCTGTTTTTCAGATTCCCGAGAAGTATTTCCTTAAGCTTTTGTCGCTAGGAACACAGCTTTCTGCATACCTGTCGAACACGTCTGCGCGCATGGCTAGTTTCTCATTCAAATTTTCAAGCGGATCGCCGACTTCAAACGGTTTCTCGGAGACCGTTAATAATACTTTTACCTACACTGGTCCGAGCAGCCCGGATGGTGAAATTGTCATCACGGATAATGGATCCGGAATAGATGGTCAGACACTGGAAGACGACAACGGTGGCGGCAGCGAATTAGCAACCGGTACGGCTACAATTGGCGGATTGACCTCAACGGATAGTCTCGTCAATGCCGAAAGGGCCTACACCGTTAGAGACGAAGTCACCGGCAGAGTGTTTGAAGTTGTCTCTCTGGAAATTGAGACAGGCGACGCTGCTGGCTTTTACACGCTGTCCGAAGTGCCTCTGGTTGCGGGGCGCAGCTACACCTTGCTTGATTTCGATGGTTCCCCGGATGCGTCATCTGGCGACCCCGCCTTCACTTACGCCGAGTACGTATGTTTTGGCGACGGCACTCTCATTGCAACGCCGCAAGGGCCGCGGAAGGTCGAAAGCCTTAGTCGAGGCGATCTGGTAGAGACGCTCGATCATGGCGCACAGCCGCTCATTTGGACAGGGTCAAGGCGTCTGAGCTTCGGCGACAACGACAGCAGCCAGAAACCAATCGAGATCAAATCTGGCTCCTTGAGGAACGGGATGCCCCACAGCCGGCTCGTTCTCTCGCCCCAACACCACATTTTGATTGCCGGGCCGTCCGTGTACGACATCTCAGGCGACAATGAAGCATTCGCACCTGACAAAAGCTTGCTCAAGATCAAGGGAATCCGCGTCATGGCTGGCCGAAAACACGTCCGCTACCACAGCCTCATGACTTGGCGGCATGAGGTCTTGTTTGCCAATGGACTTCCAGTCGAGAGTTTTTGGCCTGGCCACTATGCACGATCACTACTTGCTTGGACTGATAGACTGACCATTTTGTCGCTCTTTCCCGGCATCTCTCACGATGTTGACATAGCCTATGGACCGATGGCCCGCAGACGAGTTTCGGTTGGACAAATTCGTTCGTTAGATGTTACTTCACTTGTTGCGCCGGTTACCGGTCATCAAGAAAGCTGCTGTTAGAGCAGAACGCAGCGCTGCGTAGTTTGGGCTCAAAGATGGCTTCCCATACGGTCATGCCGAAGATGCAGCCTAACGCTCCTCGCCGGCATCCGGGTCGGCCTGTCCCACGCCCAGGAACACCGGCTTGAGCGGAACGATCCAGATGATGCCCAGCACCACAAACACCGCCAGTTCCGTCAAAAACCCGATCTCAAACCGCGCGCGCAACCAATCCGTCAGGTTCACAGCCACCACAATATAAAGCGGCAGCGCGATGAGCAGGATCAGCAGCGACAGCTTGCGGCGTGTTTTGTAAGGCAGTGCCATCACGGCTCCTCAATCGGCGAACGGATCGGTCACAAGGATCGTGTCTTCCCGTTCCGGTGAGGTAGACAGTAGCGCGACGGGGCATTGGATCAACTCTTCCACCCGGCGCACATATTTGATCGCATTGGCCGGAAGGTCGGCCCAGCTGCGCGCGCCTTCGGTGGTCTCCGACCAGCCCGGCATTTCCTCGTAGATCGGCGCACAGCGCCATTGCTGATCGGTAGCGGTCGGCAGATAATCCAGCCGCTCGCCATCGAGCTCATAGCCGACACAGATTTTCAGGGTCTCAAACCCGTCGAGCACATCAAGCTTGGTCAGCGAAATACCCGTAACGCCCGAAGTGGCACAGGTCTGCCGCACGAGGGCTGCATCAAACCACCCACAGCGCCGCTTGCGCCCCGTCACGGTGCCAAATTCATGCCCACGCGTGCCAAGCCGGTTGCCGTCTTCATCTTCCAGCTCAGAGGGAAACGGCCCCTCGCCCACCCGCGTGGTATAGGCCTTCACAATGCCCAGCACGTAATCAATGGAGCCGGGGCCAATACCCACACCCGTGGCGGCCTGTCCTGCAATCACGTTGGACGAGGTCACAAACGGGTATGTGCCGAAATCAATGTCGAGAAGCGCGCCTTGCGCCCCTTCAAACAGGATGCGTTTGCCCGCCTTGCGTTTCTCATTGAGCACCTTCCAGACCGGAGCCGCGTATTGCAAAATCTGCGGCGCAATCTCGCGCAGCTGTGCCAGAAGCGCGTCGCGATCAATGGGCTCAATCCCCAACCCCTTGCGCAGCGGATCGTGGTGCTGCAGCGCCCGGTCCACCCGCGCCTCAAGCGTGGCGTCATCCGCCAGATCCGCCACCCGCACCGAGCGCCGCCCGACCTTGTCCTCATAGGCCGGACCAATGCCACGCCCCGTTGTGCCAATCTTGGTGCCTTTACTGGCCGCCTCTTCGCGCGCGCGATCAAGCTCGCCATGGATCGGCAGAATGAGCGGCGTGTTCTCGGCAATCATCAGCGTCTCGGGGTTGATCTCGACCCCCTGCTCGCGAATGGTGGCGATTTCATTCACCAAATGCCAGGGATCCAGCACCACACCATTGCCAATCACCGACAACTTGCCACCCCGCACCACACCCGAAGGCAGCGCGTTGAGCTTGTAGACCTTGCTATCAATGACCAGCGTGTGCCCGGCGTTATGCCCGCCCTGAAACCGCGCGATCACATCGGCCCGCTCTGAGAGCCAATCGACAATCTTGCCTTTTCCTTCGTCGCCCCACTGAGCGCCGACAACCACAACATTCGCCATGAAGACCCCTTTGGTTTCGGTGAACCCCGCGCCGGTATAGCGAGAGGCCAAGGCGGGGGAAACCGGAATTTCAGGACCGTGGTGCGGCGCAATGACTGGACAGAGGCCATGCCCCTTGGCACTCTGCGCCCAAAACGCAAAAGGAGCAGACATGGCAGGGTTTTTGGCACGGTGGGCGGTGGCGTTTGTTTTATTGGCGGCCACGTTCAACCCGACGGAATGGAATTACGTCCGATGGGTTCGGGTAAACTGGGGCGACCAGATGCCGGTGGCGGTGCTTCTGGGTCTGATCCTTCTGGTCGGCTACATCATCTATCTGCGCGCCACGCTGCGCTCCATCGGGGCGTTCGGCATGGGGCTCGTGCTGGCCATTGCCGCGGCCCTTGTCTGGGTTCTGGTCGATTTCGGCTGGATTAACCTCGACAACCCCACGGCCAATCTCTGGCTTGGGCTTGTGGCCCTCTCACTGGTGCTCGGCATCGGCCTCAGTTGGAGCCACGTCCGCCGCCGCCTCAGCGGTCAGGCGGATATGGATGATGTGGATGAGTGAGGGGGCTGGAATTTTGCGAAATTCCAGGCTGATTTCTTGCAAGAAATCATGCGCTGCATGACCTGCTAGACCAGTGTGGTTGATGGGAGAGCGAGGTCTACTAAGAGTCCAAAGTGATTACCCTTTCGGGTCAAACAGCGGTTTCAGATTTTGAAACCGCGAAAATTTCAAAGGCTCCACATTTTCGCTGAATTACCCCAAGTGCACACACCAGTTTGAAAGAGCCATCGCTGTCAATTTCGAATAATTCGACACCATACTCTACCAACTCTCCATCAAATCGTGCGTCTGATAACTGATTGAAAATCAGAGTAGCTTCCGTGTCGGTTCTCCGCCACCAATCGGTTTTTGGATCGATTGTGCAAAGCCTTCCAAGATTTAGCCTCAGACTGCTTTCGTCCGAAGAAAGTACAACTGAAAGTACTTCAGCATCATGCAAATCCATATAGTGTGCTAAGAACTTTCTGATGTCGTGAGGCGATCGATAGGTTATCGTTGTCGCCATCGTAAGTCTGCTTTCGTTTGCTTGAGGACATCAGGTGCTTCAAAAAGATTTTGACACAGGCGTGCTTGAAATGGCCAGAGTTCAAAGGCAGGAATTTTCGCAAACCTGCCTTTCGACCTTAAATCGCCCGACTGTATAACTGGACAACTGCCATCAACGACAAACAGGCCGATTAACCAGAGCCGCGCGATGGCCAGACCGCGGGATGGCGAACTTACATTTGTTCATTACACTTTATGTCCGACCATTCGGAAAATGTTTTGTCCGACGCGCTTACGTTGACCAATCGCCAGCCCAGGGGGCGGTCTGGCGATCGCGCGGCGGGCCTGCGGCCCTTGATTCCGCGCGAGGGTGTGCAAAGACGTCACAAAGCGGTGTGTCGACACCACCTCCCCCAATCCGCCAAACACCGACTTGCAGCGTCGACACTTATTGCTTAGATACCGCCCATCCGAGACCCAAAGGGCCGATCCATGGAAAACGTCATTCTGCTTATCCACCTTCTGCTGGCGCTGGCGCTGATTGCGGTTGTGCTTTTGCAACGCTCCGAAGGCGGCGGTCTGGGCATGGGCGGCGGTGGCGGCAATGTCTCTACGGGCCGCGCGGCGGCCACGGCCATGGGCAAGCTGACCTGGGTTCTGGGCATTTCGATTTTCTGCACTACGCTGGTTTTAACCGTGATTGCGGCGCAGAATTCCGGCGGCAGCTCTGTTCTGGACCGCATTACTGATGATGCCCCCGCTTCAAGTGGCGACAGCTCCGTGCCTGGCCTGCCCTCCACGGGCGAAGGCCTCCTGCCGCCATCGCTTGACGATGACGCACCCCTGGTGCCTCTGGCGGACTAACACCACAATCGGTAGATAACTTCAAAAAGACCGCAACATCATGTTGCGGTTTGCTTGCGCATATCAAACGAATCCTTTATGGGTTTAGTCCCGTGGGTTTGCGGTCTTTCCAGGACAGTTCGAGCCTCAAAAACAGCCCTGAAAACGGGCGTTCATCAGGCGCTGTCAGCCAAAATACACGGGGGGTAGAGACGCCAGACCATGGCTCGTTACGTTTTCATTACAGGTGGTGTTGTCTCCTCATTGGGCAAAGGATTGGCCTCGGCCGCTCTGGGTGCCTTACTACAGGCCCGAGGCTTTTCCGTACGGCTGCGCAAACTCGACCCTTACCTCAACGTCGATCCCGGCACGATGTCGCCCTTTGAGCATGGCGAGGTATTCGTCACCGACGACGGGGCCGAAACAGACCTCGATCTGGGCCATTACGAGCGTTTCACAGGTGTGCCTGCGCGCATGACAGATTCGGTCAGTTCGGGGCGTATCTACTCCAACGTGCTGGAACGTGAACGGCGCGGCGACTATCTTGGTAAAACCATTCAGGTCGTCCCCCACGTCACCAATGAAATCAAAAAATTCATCGAGATCGGCGATGATGAGGTCGATTTCATGCTTTGTGAGATCGGCGGGACCGTGGGCGACATCGAGGGGCTGCCGTTTTTTGAGGCCATCCGCCAGTTCAGCCATGACCGTCCGCGCGGCGAGTGCATTTTCATGCATCTCACCCTCCTGCCCTATCTGGCCGCATCGGGTGAGTTGAAAACCAAGCCGACGCAGCACTCGGTCAAAGAACTGCAGTCCATCGGCATCGCGCCCGATATTTTGGTCTGCCGCTCGGAACAACCGATCCCCGAAAAAGAACGCGAGAAAATCGCGCTCTTCTGTAATGTGCGCAAAGAGGCCGTTGTCGCAGCCTATGACCTGAACTCCATCTATGAGGCGCCTCTGGCCTACCATCGCGAGGGTCTGGATCAGGCAGTGCTGGATGCCTTCAACATCTCCCCTGCCCCGAAACCCGACCTCAGCACATGGATCGACGTGGTGGACCGCATCCACAACACCGATGGCGCGGTCAATATTGCGATTGTTGGCAAATACACCCAGCTTGAAGATGCCTATAAATCGATCAAGGAGGCACTCACCCATGGTGGCATGGCCAACCGGGTGAAAGTAAATGTCGAATGGGTCGATGCCGAGATTTTCGACGAAGAAGACCCCGCCCCCCATCTCGAAGGATTTCATGCTATCCTTGTGCCCGGCGGCTTTGGCGAGCGCGGCACTGAAGGCAAGATCAAGGCCGCGCAATTCGCCCGCGAACGCAAGATCCCCTATCTGGGCATTTGCCTCGGCATGCAGATGGCTGTCATCGAGGCGGCGCGCAACCTGGCGGGCCTCAAGGACGCCGGCTCAGAAGAGTTTGATCACGAGGCTGGCAAAAAACGTTTCACGCCCGTGGTCTATCACCTCAAGGAATGGGTTCAGGGCAACGAAAAGGTCAAACGCAAAGTCACCGATGACAAAGGCGGCACCATGCGGCTTGGCGCCTATGATGCGGTGCTCAAAAAGGGATCAAAGGTGGCCGAAGTCTATGACAGCCTAGCCATAGATGAACGCCATCGCCATCGCTATGAAGTCGACACCAAATACCGCGAAAAGCTGGAGAAATGCGGGCTGATCTTTTCCGGCATGTCCCCCGACGGGCGCTTGCCGGAAATCGTAGAATGGGAAGATCACCCGTGGTTCATCGGCGTACAGTTCCACCCCGAGCTGAAGTCCAAACCTTTCGCGCCGCACCCGCTCTTTGCTGACTTCGTGCGCGCGGCGCTGGAAACCTCGCGCTTGGTCTAGGCCTAACGACCTTTCACCGCCCGTTTGCGTGGCACAGGTTTGCGCAGGTCGCGCTCTTCGGTTTCTTCCTCCGGCAGATAGCGCAGCATGCGGCGCGAGACGCCAAGCTCCATCACCGGGCTGAGAAGATCGCGCAGCAAGCTTTGGTTTTCGGCATAAACAGCCGTTTCATGCTCTCGGTCGAGCCGCAACTCATTGTTGGTCAGCGTCGCGATAATCGCCTCATCAAGAACGTACCGCCCTTGCCGGTTGTCTTCTCGATCCTTCGCCTGCGCGATCAACCAACGATCCAACCTGCGACGATCAAGAACACCGCGATCCGGCCAGGCCAGGTAGAAACCAGAGTTCACCCGCAAGCAGATATTGTCCAATAGCCGCGCTGTGGCTTTCCATTTCTCAGGCACGTCGCGCTTGGGCATATAGTTGAACCGCTCTGGTTCACCATTCAGAAACGCAGACACCGCCGAGCCGAGATCCATGCATTTCTGTGCCATGATCCAACTTAGGACGGTCTGTGGATACGCGCCCCAGTCATACGCCATCGCCAATGCGCGCAACTCGTCATCTGTCCCTGTCTGGGCCAGCTCAAGCTGTTCGTCCGGGGTGCCTTTGGACCAATCAAAGTCCTTGAAAGTTGCCTCTGTTGGCATCTTGCCTCACATCTACAAAAAATCACGCGTCCTGAGCCAAGTTTATCTGCCCCGAAAGCGCTATTTCTTAGGTGCAAATGTGACGCGATTGAGACTTTAGCCGCGAAGATTGCAAAGCTGTGTTTCCTCATCCAGAATTATCCGAAAATACGCAGACAGAGAGGACAGTATGGCCAAGGGATATTGGGTGGCACATGTCGATGTGGACGACCTTGGCGAATATGAATCCTACAAAACCGCCAATGCCGCCGCGTTTGCCGAATATGGCGCGCAATTCCTGGTGCGCGGTGGCGCGCGCGAGCTGCGCGAAGGTGATGCACGCACCCGCACAGTGGTGATCGAGTTTCCCACCTACAAAGCAGCTTTGGCATGCTACAACTCCAAAATCTATCAGAATGCCAAGGCGCTGCGCGATCCCATTTCAACCGGCGATCTCGTGATTGTCGAAGGTGTCAACAGATAGAAAGGGGATCGACACATGGACGCAAAATCATTTCTACACAGACTCTTGCACGCTTTTGACGCGCCTGAACCTGACCCGTTGCCCGAACCGGATGAGAAACTGGCGCTTGGCACTTTGCTTGTGCGGGTCGCCAAATCCGACCTGACCTATGTCTTTGCCGAAATCAGTCAGATCGATCGGCTCTTAACCCGTTTATTTGATCTTGGTCCCATCGAGGCTGCCAAAATGCGTGCCACCTGTGAACGTCTCGACAAAGAGGCACCGGAAACCGAAAAATTCGCACGGATCATCCGAGAAATGGTCAGTTTCGATGCACGCCTCGACGCTCTTGAGGCGCTGTGGGAAGTGGTGTTGGCCGATGGGTCAATCCGGACACAGGAAATCGAAGTGATCTCGAAAGTCCAGATCGCCCTGGGACTGAGCGAAGAAGACAGCGTCGCCGCCAAGGCCAAAGCGATGGAACAAATGGGATGAACCGAACCCTGCCCATTGGCGCGTCGCGCCCTTTCGCCTATATGCATCCCTATGTTTGCTGATTTTCTCAAGAACTTAGTGGCCCCAGAGCCCGAACCCCTGAACGACAGTGACGCAAGACTTGCGCTTTCTGCGCTTTTGGTGCGGCTGGCGCGCACCGACGGTGAATATTCCGTCTCCGAAGCAGCGCGGATCGAAAGCATAATCTCCGCCCGCTACGGGTTAAGTACAACGGACGCACGATCCTTACGCGGTGAAGCCGAAACGCTGGAGTCCGAAGCGCCCGACACCGTGCGGTTTACCCGTGCGATCAAGGACGCGGTGGCCTACGAGGACCGCATCGGCGTGATCGAGGCGCTTTGGAAAGTCGCCCTTGCCGACGGCGCCCGCGATGCCGAAGAAGATGCGCTCATTCGTCTGGCTGCCAGCCTTTTGGGCGTCAATGATGTCGACAGCGCCAAGGCTCGGCAACGTGTTGCAAACGCTGGATAAACCTGCATGATTGCGAGCCTGCCGATGTATGACCGCCACGAATTGCAGGCGGCCAATGATCGCCTGTGGCACGCCGTTCGTGAAAACTTGGGCTTTGGGCCAGACAGTCTGAAGCGTGATGGTGACATCTGGGAGCACTGGATGTCCCCCGATCTTTTGTTGTCACAAACCTGCGGCTTCCCCTACCGCGCAAGGCTGCACGGCGCTGTGCAACTTGTGGGCACACCGGACAATCGTCTGGAAGGCTGCGCACCCGGCGAATATTGCTCGGTCTTTGTGGCTCGTGCAGATGAGCTGCGAGATCAAATCAAAGACTACTCATCTTCTGTTTTCGCCTACAATGAACCGCTCTCTCAAAGCGGTTGGGCAGCTGCGGCGAACTATGGCTTTAGTCGCGGCTTTTCGTTCGCCAGAACCTCAAAGTCCGGAGGGCATCTTTTCTCGGCCAAGGCTGTGGCCGAGGGGCGCGCCGATCTGGCCGCGATTGATGCGCTGACCTGGCGACACATTCAGCGATATGATGATTTTGCCGCACAGCTGCGCGTGGTCGCGCATACAGACCCGACACCAACCCTTCCGTTCATCACAGCCCGTGACCGAGACCTGGCCCCGATCAGAGACGCGCTGGCCAAGGCCATCGCTGACTTACGCGAAGACGACCGTGAGTCACTCTCGTTATATGGTCTCGTCGACATCCCCGCTGAGCGCTATCTGAGCGTGCGAACGCCAGTACCGCCCAGCAGTTGACGTTGCGGAAAGAAGCCTGAAAACTCCGCTTTGGTGGCAAAATCACTAATCAAACAGCGTTTTTCGGCGATTTGAAAGTTGCATTGTGCAAATTTTTGCGTCCTAGTACCGGGTGTTAACCATCCGCCACCTGACCGGAACCTGCCTTTGTCCGACACGACGCCCGTTATTGAAATTCGCAACCTGCACAAAGCCTATGGGTCTTTGGAGGTCATCAAGGGTGTCGATATCACCGCCAAGCGCGGCGACGTAGTCTCACTGATTGGTTCATCGGGGTCTGGCAAATCCACCATTCTGCGCTGTGCCAACCTTTTGGAAGACAGCCAGGATGGCGATATTGTCTTCAAAGGTGAGCCGGTGAAATGGTCGGGTCAGGCCATGTCGCGCCGCCCTGCCGATGCCAAACAGGTTCTGCGGATTCGCACGAACCTGAGCATGGTCTTTCAACAGTTCAACCTCTGGGCGCATCTAACCATCTTGGAAAATGTGATGGAGGCCCCGGTGACCGTGCTAGGCCGAGACCGCGGCGAGGTCGAGACATCGGCCCGCCAATACCTCGACAAGGTGGGCATTGGCGACAAATGCGATGTCTACCCCGCGCAGCTCTCGGGCGGACAGCAGCAGCGCGCGGCCATTGCGCGTGCGCTGGCCATGGAGCCTGAAGCGCTTTTGTTTGACGAACCCACCTCGGCGCTTGACCCCGAGTTGGAACAGGAAGTTGTGAAAGTTATCAAGGATTTGGCCTCAGAGGGCCGCACCATGATGATTGTCACCCATGATATGAAGCTGGCCCATGATGTGTCGGATCACGTGATCTTTCTCCATCAGGGTCTCATCGAAGAAGAAGGCGTGCCCGAAACACTCTTCGGCGCCCCGAAATCAGAACGGCTGCAGCAGTTTCTCAGCTCGACCATGGCCGCCTGAAAAGAAACTTGAAGAAAAGGGAGTAACCAAATGAAAAAACTAGTCATTTCTGCATTGGCGCTGGCGCTGTCCAGTGGTATTGCAATGGCGGAAGACAAGACCATCCGTCTCGGCACCGAGGGCGCCTACGCCCCTTGGAACTTTCTCAATGACGCCGGTGAGGTCGACGGCTTTGAACGCGAGTTGGGCGACGAGCTGTGCGCGCGCGCTGAACTCAAATGCGAATGGGTCACAAATGAGTGGGATTCAATCATCCCCAACCTGGTGAACGGCAACTATGATGCCATCATCGCGGGTATGTCGATCACGGATGAGCGCGACGAAGTCATTGATTTCACAACAAACTATACGCCACCAGATCCATCCGCCTATGTCGCGGCCTCCGACGGCGTTGACCTCGAAGGCGGCGTGATCGCGGCGCAAACCGGTACGATCCAGGCGGGCTTTGTCGCTGAATCCGGCGCAACACTGGTTGAATTCGCAACGCCCGAAGAAACCATTGCAGCTGTGAAAAGCGGTGAAGCGGACGCGGTTTTGGCGGATAAATCCTATCTCGCGCCCATCGTGGCCGAAGATGGCGACCTTAGCTTTGTCGGCCCGGACGTGCCACTGGGCGGTGGTGTCGGCATGGGCATCCGCGAGTCGGATGGCGAGCTGAAAGCCAAGTTTGATGCCGCCATCCAGTCGATGAAAGACGACGGCAGCCTCAACGCCATGATCACAAAGTGGGAAGTCTCCTCGACTTTCGAGTGATCTGATCTTGCTGCGCTCCGGCAGTGGCCGGGGCGCAGATTTCTCCGGCCTTTTGGGGGCATATGGCCTGGCACCTGAACCACACGCATGACAGCCAACTTGGCACCATCGCCTGGGGAAAAGCGGGCGATGGACCGCCTCTTGTGCTGGCACATGGCTGGCCTTGGTCATCCTACGCCTGGCACCGCGTGATCCCGATCCTGGCGGACCATTTTACCGTTTACTGGTACGATATGCCTGGGTTTGGTAAGTCAGACAAAGCACTCGATCACCCCACAGGTCTTGATGCACAAGCCGTTGTTTTCGCTGAAATGTTATCTTTATGGCAGCTTGATAAGCCCTCTGTCTGGGCGCATGATTTCGGCGGTGCGATCTGCTTGCGTGCGCAGCTTTTGCATGACGCCCGTTATGACCGCACGCTTTTGATGAATATCGTGATGATGCGCCCTTGGGGATCGGACTTCTTTGAGCATGTCAGACACCATATCGAGGCTTTCCTGGGCCTTCCGTCACATATCCATGCGGCTGTTGTGCAGGCCTATATCGATGGTGCGCTCATCAAGCCGCTGGATGAGAAAGACCGAGACGCTCTGCAAGCCCCTTGGCTTGACAAGGAAGGACAGCGCGCCTTCTACCGGCAGTTTGCCCAAGCTGATGAGGCGCTGACCGCTGAAGTTGAAAATGAACTCAATATGTTATCCCGCCCTGTTCAGGTAATTTGGGGCGCTGACGATCCTTGGATTCCTTTAGACCGCGGCATGGCTCTGGCCGAAGCAATTGGGTGCGAGATACATCCAATTCAGGGGCTGGGTCACCTGCCACAGCTCGAAGATCCCACAGCGGTGCTTGACACTGCCTTACCCTATTTGATGGCGGAGGCGGCATAACATGTTTGCGTATTGCACCGACCCCTCCACCCTAGAAAACCTGCGCTGGCTGTCCTGTTACCTGACGACGGGCAAGCACGTTAACCTTTATTACTCAGTGATCACCGTGCTGGTGCTTCTGGCCATCACCGCCCCCACCGCGCTAGCTTTTGGCTTTGCCGGGGCCACCGCTGCCAGATCGCGGTTCGCACCGCTGAGCTGGCTTGGCAAGGGCTATATCTCCATCGTGCGCGGCGTGCCCGACATCGCGTTTTTCCTCTTTTTCGTCATCGCCCTCGATCAGGCGTTTGAGTGGATCCGCCACAAAGTCAAATGCCCCGACTGGACCGAACCGGTGCGCCAGGGCAATGACTTCATCGTCTGCCAGGCCGCCAAACTGCCTTTGGGTGATGCCCCGCAATGGGTGCATGAAACCTATGGCTTCTTCCTCGCGGTTCTGACCTTTGCCATCGTTTTCGGCGCCTTTGCGGCAAACGTGCTCTTTGGCGCCATGCGCGCCGTGCCGCGTGCCCAGATTGAAACGGCCGAAGCATACGGCATGACCGCGCGCCAAAGCTTCTGGCGCATTCTGGTGCCGCAGATGTGGGTCTACGCGATCCCTGGCCTCAGCAACCTTTGGATGGTGCTGACCAAGGCCACACCGCTTCTGTTCCTGTTAGGCGTAGAAGACATCGTCTACTGGGCCCGCGAGCTAGGCGGCACCGCGCTGCCGCGCTTTACCGACTATCCCCATGGCGACTGGCGCATGTGGTATTTCCTGGTGCTGCTGGTCTTCTACCTTGGTCTCACCAAAGTTTCCGAGATTTTCCTCGAACGCCTTATGACCCGCCTCACCCATGGGCAGGCCACCACCGGCGGTGAAGCCCAGAGAAAGGCGGCGGCATGAGCTGCTGGGAAACAATTCAGGCCTACGCCTTCCGCTCAGTGGGCTTTGGCGAACGGCTCTTACCGAAAGAGGATTTCACCCTTTGCCAGCAATTCACCCTGATCGGCTCCGGCATGATCTGGAATGTGTATTTCGGCGCGCTGGCCCTGTTGTGCGGCTTTTTCCTCGCCACCGCCGTGGCACTTGGCAAAGGCGCGCAGAACCCGCTGCTGCGCAAACCCTCAGAGTGGTTCATCTTCCTTTTCCGCGGCTCGCCGCTTTTTATCCAGTTCTTCTTTGCCTATTTCGCTTTTCTCAGCCTGAAACAGGTGAACCCAATCTTTGACCCCTTCACCGCGGCCTGGCTCGGCGCGCTCATCGTGCTCTTCCTCAACACAGCCGCCTATTCGGGCGAGATTTTCTACGGCGCACTGCGCTCCATCCCTAAGGGCGATGTAGAGGCCGCCGATGCCTACGGGTTTTCGGGCTGGCCGCGCTTTCGCAAGATCATCTGGCCCACCATGCTGCGGCTCGCCTGGCCGGCCTATACCAACGAGGCGATTTTCCTCTTCCATGCCACCACACTGGTCTTTTTCTCGGCCTTCCCCGCCTGGCAACAAAGGGGTGACGCGCTCTACTACGCCAATTATTTCGCCGACAAGACCTTCAACCCCTTCGTGCCCTACCCGATCCTCGCAGGCTATTTCATCCTGCTGACTCTCTGCGTCATCGGTCTCTTTGGACTGATCAACCGCTATCTCAACCGCCACCTGCCGCAGGAAAGCCGCCGCAGGCTGAAACTGCGCATGAACATCATCCGCTGATCATCTATCATTTGAGCGGCTGCGCCGCAAAACGATCCTTCGTTGGGGCGCTGCCCCAAACCCCGGGATATTTCATGGCAAAAAGAAAGCTCTAACCCTGTCTTTTCTTTTTGCTAAAAATATCCCCGCCGGAGGCTCCGCGCTTTGCCGCACGCCTACCGTTGGCTGTTTTCGCGGTCTTTCATATCCTTGATCGCGCTATCCCAGCGCCGCGCGCGCAAAACTCGGCGGAAGGCGCGTTCCAGCTCCCCTACACCGTCACGTTCATACCACCGCCCATGGGCGATAATCACCCGACGCGGTCGCCACTCAATCATCTGTTCGATATCCTCGGCAAAAACCTCTTTGTCCCGAAAGCTCCAGGCAATGAGGGGTGGCGTTTTCCCGTCGCTTTCATCAATCCCGTTTAGCCACGCAAATGGACGGCAATGCGCTGGCAGTTTCTCGGTCTCAAACGCCTCGATGAGGTCAGTCAGCACAAGCGTCTCCCCCGCACGATGAAAGAACACCACCTCCTTGTGCCAGCGGCTGCCGCGCACGATGAGTTGGTCGATCTGTCCCTTCCAAGCCTCTTCAGGCCCATTGGAGCGAAACGCCGTACTTTCGGGCAGGCTCAGACCATTCTTGGCGGCCCGGTCATGCACACCGGGGGCCGCCCAAAACGTTGCTTCGGGATAAGCACTGCACCAATCGGGAATATTTAGATAGTGGATCTGATTGGGTGCAATGAGATGGCGTACCGGCCCCAGCGCGTCCAGCTCAGCGCACAGGCTTTCGTTCAGTTGAGTGGGCGAATGCACCCAGATGTCTCCATTCTTCAACTGCGCCACAGTGGCGCGCGTTGAAAACGGAAACCCATAGGATTTGATCGCAGGACCGTCGACAATCCAGAGGCCCTCAGCCACGGGCTTGAGCGTGTTCAGAGGCTCATAGCCCGTGGGTACCATGGCTTATTCGCTGACCGAAACCTTGCGCATCACGTCCGGCGCGCCAACAACAGCGCCGTTCGGACCTGTACCGCGCTTGATCGCATCAATGATATCCATGCCCTCGGTCACGCGCCCCACGACGGTGTATTGCCCATTCAGGAAATGCCCGGCATCAAACATGATGAAGAACTGACTGTTGGCACTGTTGGGGTCCTGTGCCCGTGCCATGCCCACAACGCCGCGATCAAACGGCACATCGGAAAACTCTGCCGCCAGATCGGGCCGTTCACTGCCACCGCGACCGGCGAGACGCATGTCTTCGCCTTCCTTGCCGAACTCAACATCACCGGTCTGTGCCATGAAGCCATCGATCACGCGATGAAACACGACGTTGTCATAGGCACCTTCATTGGCCAGTTCGGATATCTGTGCCACGTGACCTGGCGCCACGTCTTCCAGAAGATCAATCGTGACGGTGCCCATGGCCTCGCCTACGATCTCAATCGTCATTTCCGTGGCCACGGCAGGTGCGGCCAGAGCGATCAGGCTTGCAGAGAGAAACGTCTTATACATCGGCGGCCACCTTCACGCTGATCATCCTGTCGGGGTTCATCGGTGGTTCGCCGCGCAGGATCGCATCGACATGCTCCATGCCTTCAATCACCCGGCCGTAGACGGTGTATTGCCGGTTGAGAAAGTGGTTGTCGCTGAAGTTGATGAAGAATTGAGAATTGGCGCTGTCAGGGTTTTGGCTACGCGCCGCGCCCAAGGTGCCGCGATCATGTGGCACGCCGGAAAACTCGGCCTTCAGGTTGGGCAGGTCGCTGCCGCCTGTGCCCGCAAGGCGAATGTTGAAATCCTTTTCCAGATTGCCATTCGCCACATCGCCGGTCTGTGCCATGAAGCCATCAATCACCCGGTGAAAACACACATTGTCATAGGCACCTGACCGCGCCAGCTCTTTCATCCGCTCACAATGGCCGGGTGCCACATCGGGCAAAAGCTCGATGGTCACGGTGCCGTCCTTCAGCTCGATCAGGACTGTGTTTTCTGGATCTTTGATCTCGGCCATCCGGGCCTCCTTTGAATGAAACGTTCCCCGATACCTAGGCGCTTCGCTCCCGATTGCCAAGCCAGAGGTTGACGCCCCGGCGGAGCCAAGCCAAAAGGCGCGCGACACCTAACCGGTCAGACTACAAGGGAGTGGGTGATATGGGTTGGAAATCGCTTGATGATGTAAACCTTGCAGGCAAGACCGTGCTCACCCGCGTGGACATCAACGTGCCCATCGAGAACGGCCAGGTCACCGACACCACCCGCCTCGACCGGATCAAGCCCACGATTGACTCCATTCTCGCAGCTGGAGGCAAGCCTATGCTGCTGGCGCATTTTGGCCGCCCCAAAGGCAAGGTCGTGGACGAGATGTCGCTGCGCCACGTGGTGCCTGCCCTGTCGGAGGCCATTGGGCACTCGGTACAGTTCATCGAAACACTGGAGGGCGCCGAGAACCTGACGGCGGAGGCCAAGGCGGCCGAGGTGCTGCTTTTGGAGAACATCCGCTTTCACCCCGGCGAAGAGGCCAATGATCCCGAGTTTGCCACACGCCTTGCAGGTTTGGGCGATGTCTACTGCAACGACGCCTTTTCCGCCGCCCACCGCGCGCATGCCTCGACAGAGGCTCTGGCGCGCCATTTGCCGGCCTGCGCAGGCCGGTTGATGCAAGCCGAACTGAGCGCGCTGGAGGCAGCATTGGGCGCGCCGGAACGCCCGGTTCTGGCCGTTGTCGGGGGCGCGAAAGTGTCCACCAAGCTCGATCTTCTGGGCAATCTGGTCGAGAAGGTCGACAAGCTGGTCATCGGCGGCGGCATGGCCAACACGTTTCTGGCCGCCCAAGGCCTCAATGTGGGCACATCGCTCTGTGAACATGACATGGCCGACACCGCCCGCGAGATCATGGGCAAGGCAGGGGCCGCAGGCTGCGAGATCCTCTTGCCTGCTGACGTCGTGGTGGCGCGCGAATTCAAAGCACATGCGACCCATGAAGTCGTCCCCGCCCATGCCTGTCCCGAAGACGCGATGATCCTTGATGCCGGTCCACAAGCCGTTGCCCGGATCAGCACGGCCATTGAGGCCTCAAAAACCCTTATCTGGAACGGGCCTTTGGGCGCGTTCGAGCTGGAGCCGTTCGATGCGGCAACCAACACCGCCGCCCGTCATGCCGCAGAGGCAAGCCGCGCAGGCACGCTTGTCTCGGTCGCAGGTGGCGGTGACACGGTCGCCGCCCTCAATCAGGCCGGAGCGGCGGAAGATTTCACCTATATTTCCACCGCCGGGGGTGCGTTTCTGGAATGGATGGAAGGCAAGACCTTGCCTGGTGTGGCGGCGCTTGGGGGTTGAGCAAGGACTGACCGTCATCCCCGGCTTGACCGGGGATCTCTTAATCACGAGCTCCTCGGGTCAAGCCCGAGGATGACATAAGAAAAGAAAGATAAGCCGCGCGGTAGGGTGGGCAATCTTGCCCACCAATTCGATCACAGCGGTGGGCAACATTGCCCATCCTACTCCTTTCTTGCACCACCACCTCTCCACCCCTACCCTCCACGCCATGGAGAACCTCACCGCCTTCCTGCTGGCCGCCTTTGCCCTGACGGGCAGTCCCGGACCGAACACGCTGAGTGCAGCCGCTGTTGGAGCCTCGTTCGGGCGGATACGCGGGTTGCGCTATGTCGCGGGATTGGTGGTTGGCGTGATGCTCGTGGCGCTGATTGTCGGCACGGGCATTTCCGGCGCGATCTTCGCCCTGCCCGGTGTGACGCCGGTCATCACGGCGATGGCCATCGTATATTTCCTCTACCTCGCCTGGAAAATCGCGACAGCCCCGGCGATTGGGCATCTGGAAAACAACGACGCCAACCCGCCGCGCCTCATTGACGGCATCTTCGTCACCCTGGCCAACCCCAAGGCCTATGCCGCGATGGCCGCGCTTTTCTCGGGCTATGTGCTGATCGCGGGCAACCCGCTTATAGACGGGCTTTGGAAAGCGGCCCTGATCCTCGGCGTGATCATCATCGTCAACTTCCTGTGGCTGATGACCGGCGCGGAACTGGCGCGGCACCTGCGCTCTCCGCGCGCCGCCCGTGCAGTCAACATTGCCTTTGCTCTGCTCCTGCTCGCCTCCGTAGCGACACTTGCAATGTGAAGAACACCGCACTCGACGCCCGACCCACCTTTGCCTAAGCTGCAGCGCAAATTCCGCCAAAGACAAGGAGCGCAGAGATGGAGAGCTGGACATTGGTCACCGGAGCCTCCGAAGGGCTTGGCGTGGAATTTGCCAAGCTGGCGGCCAAGGAAAAGCGCAATCTCATACTTGTGGCGCGCTCAGAGGACAAGCTCAACGCCCTGGCCGAGGAGTTGCGCAACGACGCCGTGCAGGTCGAGGTCATGCCCACCGATCTGTCAGATCTCATCCAGACCGAGGCGCTCTGGGCCAGGGTCAGCGAAGGTCGTGTTATCGACCGGCTTGTGAACAATGCCGGTATTGGCAAAAACAGCGCCTTCAGCAGGCCGGAGAGCTGGGCGCAGGAACTGACCTCGATGAACGTGAACATGATCGCGCTTACCTATCTGATGAAACAGGCCATTCCGCATATGCAGGGTCATGGCGGCGGGCGTATCCTCAACGTGGCCTCTGTCGCAGGCTTCACGCCGGGCCCCAACATGGCGGTCTACCACGCGACCAAAGCCTTTGTGCTGTCGCTCTCCGAGGCCGTGGCCGAGGAACTGAGCGGCTCGGACGTGACCGTCACCGCCCTTTGCCCAGGGGCCACGGCCACCAATTTCTTTGATGTCGCCGACATGGACGGTGTGCGGCTGCTCAAATTGGCCAAACCGATGTCGGCCAAAGACGTGGCCGAACAGGGCTGGATCGCTGCGCGCGCGGGCAAGCGGGTGATTGTGACGGGCGCGCTCAACAAAGTCTTTGCCTTTTTGCCGCGCGTCACGCCACGGCGCGTCACAACCTTTGTTGCGTCCAAAATCATGGGCAAGGCGCATTAAAGCGTTTCGATTTTAACTTGAGACATCAAATAAAATCGAAATGCGCGCAACGATTGAGCGTTACACGGCGTTTCGCGAAAATCTGTGACACAGGTTTTCCTCGAAACGCTTTAAGTTTCGCACATGGAAACATGTTCGCCAGGCGGAAAGAGCTGATAGCGCTATCAGAATTGCATGGCCCTGCCCGCCCCTCTAAGAGGGCCGGAGTTGTTTATCTATTGATCGAGGACACCCATGTCGAAATCCGCTCAGACCGACAAAATCCGCCAGGGCCAGGGCTTTATTGCCGCCTTGGACCAATCCGGCGGCTCCACGCCCAAGGCGCTCAAGCTTTATGGTGTGAATGAGGATGCCTATTCCGGCGAAGCGGAAATGTTCGACCTGATCCACGGCATGCGGGCGCGTATCGCGCAGGCTCCGGATTTTACCGGCGACAAAGTGATCGGCGCGATCCTTTTCGAGATGACCATGGACCGCCAGATTGCTGGCCGACCCTCGGCCGAGTTCCTCTGGGAAGAGCGCGGTGTCGTGCCCTTCCTCAAGGTGGACAAAGGGCTGGCGGATGAGACCGACGGCGTGAAGCTGATGAAGCCGATGCCCGATCTTGAGGCGCTTTTGGAGCGCGCCAATGCCGCCGGTATCTATGGCACCAAGATGCGCTCTGTGATTGACGCGGCCTCGCCCTCGGGTATTGCCGCCAATGTCGCGCAACAATTCGAAGTGGGGGGCACCATCCTGGATCATGGTCTGGTACCGATCATCGAGCCGGAAGTGACCATTTCCATCGCCGACAAGGCCGGGGCCGAGGACATTCTGGTGGCCGAGATCGCCAAGAACCTCGACGCCCTGCCCGAGGGTCGCGACGTGATGCTCAAACTCACCCTGCCCGAGACGGCAAACCATTACAAAGCGCTGGTGGATCACCCACGTGTCTTGCGGGTTGTGGCGCTATCTGGTGGATATTCCCGCGAAGAGGCCAATGACCGCTTGTCCAAAAACACCGGCATGATCGCCAGCTTCTCGCGCGCCTTGACCGAGGGGTTGTCGGCGGATCAATCGGACGAGGCGTTCAACAGCACGATTGGCACAACCATCGACAGCATCTACCGCGCGTCGATTGCCGGTTGATGGGCCTCATGACTGGGGCGCGGTGTTAAAGCGGCGCACCATCACAAGGAAGCACACGAAAAAGAGAATACCAAGCAACCCTGTGCGGCTTGAAGCTACGCTTTGGCTCTGACGCCGGGATCAGTCCTCTGCAGGTTGGCTCTTCACGGTGTTGACCACCCCAAGGAAGATGCCTGCAAAGAGGCCCAAAGCACCCCAGGTGACCCCATTGGCAAGGGCAAAGCGGACCGTTTCACCGAACGTGACACCGCCGGAGGAAAAATTCACCAGGATAAAAATCAACGGGGTGACAACAAGGCCAAAACCCGCGCCACCAACGGCCCCCAAAAGAGCCCAAATCTTGTAAGAATTCATGGTCAGCTGCGCTTTCTGCGTTTAAGTTTCTTGTGTCCGCCCTTGGAGGTCAGGTCTATTCTAGTCGCTCGCGGGGGCTCTCACAACAGTTAAAGCTCCCACTTTTCGCAGGCGTCCGGATGCAAGCGGCGTAAGCGTCACCTTGGTGCAAAACAACGCATTACGCCTACGCACCGAAGTCAGCTCCCGGCTTTGGCACCGCAGCCTGCGCAATTTGATCAAATGCATCTGGAAGCTTTGCCTGCTTCCCACTAGGCTGCGCAAAACTCTGCGGGACAGCGGATCATGGACCTAAGCGAATATCAAACCTTTCGGGTGGCCGCATCTGACCTAAATGGCCGGATGCGTGGCAAACGTGTGCCGGGCTCTTACGCTGGCAAACTTGATCAAGGCGCGGTGCGTATGCCATTTTCGGCCAGCAATGTCGACATTTTCGGCTTTGACATCGAAGACAGCCCACTGGTCTTTGAGACCGGCGATGCCGATGGCGTGCTGCTGCCCACAGAGCGTGGCCCGGTGCCCTTGCCCTGGCTGGAGGTGGACCAGCCGCTGGTGCCCATGGCAATGCATCATGAAGACGGCACACCCTTTGCAGGCGACCCACGCCATGCGCTGGCCACCGTTCTGGCGCGCTACGGCGCACGCGGCTGGCATGTGATTGCCGCAACCGAGCTGGAATTCACGATGGTGGATGACAGCGGCGACGCACTGGCCCCGATCAAAGACCCTGACTCAGGCAGAGCGCTTGAACTGCCCGATGTGTTGTCATTGGCGCAGCTTGATATTTTCGATGCCTTTCTCAGTGATCTCTACAAAGCCTGCGAAAAGATGGGGATTCCGGTGCAAACCGCGACCTGCGAGTCCGGCCTTGGACAGTTCGAGTTCACCCTCACCCATCAGGATGCCATGCGCGCCGCCGATGACACCTGGCTCTTCAAGCGTCTGATCAAGCGGATGGCGCGCAAGCACGGGCATGCGGCAACGTTTATGGCCAAGCCGTTTGCCGAGGATGCGGGCAACGGGATGCATATGCATTTTTCCGTTCTGGATGCAGAGGGGCGCAATGTCTTTGACAATGACGGCCCCGAAGGCACCGAAACGCTCTTGCACGCCATCGCCGGGTGCCTGTCATCCATGCAGGAAAGCACGCTTCTCTTTGCGCCGCACGCCAACAGCTACGAGCGGCTGGTGCCCGGTGCGCATGCGCCCACCTCGATTTGCTGGGCCTATGACAACCGCACCGCCGCCCTGCGCGTGCCTGGCGGATCGCCCAAGGCGCGGCGGATCGAACATCGCGTCGCCGGGGGCGACACCAACCCCTATCTGACCTTCGCCGCCGTTCTCGGCGCGGCGATGAACGGGATTGAAGACGCCAGAACCCCGCCCCCGCCGATCACAGGCAATTCCTATGATCAGGACCTGCCGCAACTGGCCGAGGACTGGGACATGGCCATCGCGCTCTTTGAAGGCAGCGATGCGCTGGCGCGGATTTTTCACGCCGATCTCATCCGAAACCTTGTCCTGACCAAACGGCAAGAGATGCGCCTGATGTCAGAGCGCCCGGTGGACGAACACTGGAAAATCTACCTCGAAACCGTGTAAATCAGGCTTGATGTGCTGCTGACGCACGGCTAGCCTGAATTTGATCAAATTTGGTGACCTATGAAAATCGGTATCCTGATGACCGGCCATGCCCTTCCCGATCTGATCGAGGACACGGGCGATTACGACGCAATCTTTGCCCAGCTGCTCGCCGACAAGGGGTTTGAGTTTGACCGCTATGATGTCGTGGATGAGGTCTATCCCTCGAGCCCCGAGGACGCCGATGGATGGCTGATCACCGGCTCAAAACACGGCGCTTACGAGGATCACCCGTGGATTCCCCCGCTTGAGGCGTTCATTCGAGACATTCGGGACGCAGGCAAGCCTCTCATCGGAGTCTGTTTCGGCCATCAGATCATCGCCCAAGCCTTGGGCGGAACGGTGGCGAAGTTCGACGGAGGATGGTCCGTGGGCCGCACGGAATATGACATTGACGGTCAGACCGTTGCGATGCATGCCTGGCATCAGGATCAGGTGATCACGCCACCCGAAGGCGCTCATATCATCGGGCGCTCGGATTTTTGCGAAAACGCCGCGATGATGATCGGCGACAAAATCATGACGATCCAGCCGCACCCGGAATTTACCTCACATATCCTGACCACCATCATCGACCAGCGCGGCAAGGGCGTTGTGCCGGACGATCTGCTCAAGACAGCCCGCGATGAGGCGGACGCGCCCATTGACAGTGCTGCTTTTGCCGAGCGCATGGCAGACCATTTCAGAAAAGGGGCCTAAGCCATGGCCAAAGACTGGACTTCAAAACTACCCGACGCGGCGCAAACCTATCTCGAAGGGCACCGTCTTGATGAGGTAGAATGCATCATTGCCGATTTGCCCGGGGTCGCGCGCGGCAAGGCGGTTCCTGCGAGCAAATTTAGCAAGCAGGCCTACTTTCACCTGCCGGATTCGATTTTTTACCAGACCATCACCGGCGATTGGGGTGAAGCGGCAGGCGATGAAGGCTTCATCGAGCGCGACATGGTGCTCAAGCCCGATATGGACACCGCCTCCGCCGCGCCCTGGACGGGGGATTGGACCCTGCAGGTCATTCACGATGCCTATGACCGCGATGGCAAACCAATAGACTGCGCCCCGCGCAACGTGCTCAAGCGCGTTGTGAAGATGTATGAAAAGATGGGGCTGGAGCCGGTTGTGGCACCTGAGATGGAGTTTTTCCTCATCGCGCGCAACCTCGACCCGCGTCAGGAAATTGCCCCAATGGTCGGCCGGTCGGGCCGACCTGCGGCCGCGCGGCAGGCGTATTCGATGACAGCGGTGGATGAGTTCGGCCCGGTGATCGACGACATCTATGATTTTGCCGAAGCGCAGGGTTTCGAGATTGACGGCATCACGCAGGAAGGCGGTGCAGGTCAGCTTGAGATCAACCTGCGCCATGGTGATCCGGTGAAACTGGCCGATGAGGTGTTTTACTTCAAGCGCTTGATCCGGGAGGCGGCCCTGAGGCATGACTGTTTTGCCACCTTCATGGCCAAACCCATCGCCGCAGAACCCGGCAGTGCCATGCATATTCACCACTCGATCATTGATATCGAAACCGGGAAGAACGCGTTTTCCGGCCCTCAGGGCGGCGAGACGGACATGTTTTATCACTTCATTGGCGGATTACAGACCTACCTGCCCTCAGCCCTTGCCGTGATGGCGCCATACGTGAATTCCTACCGCCGCTACGTGCGAGACAATGCAGCACCCATCAACCTGGAATGGGGCCGTGACAACCGCACGACAGGCATCCGCGTGCCGCTGTCCCCGCCTGAAGCACGCCGCGTGGAAAACCGCATCGCGGGCATGGATTGCAACCCCTATCTGGGTATCGCCGTCAGCCTCGCCTGTGGGCTTTTGGGCATGAGGAACGAAACCCGCGCCAAGACGCAATATCGCGGCGACGCCTATGAGGGCGAGCCGGATTTTGTCAATGAACTTGGGGCCGCCCTTGATCTTTTTGACGAGGCCACGGACCTGCACAAGATCCTCGGCCCAGACTTTGCCCGCGTCTATTCCATCGTGAAGCGCGCCGAATATGCCGAGTTCCTGCAGGTCATTTCTCCTTGGGAACGTGAGCATCTCTTGCTGAACGTCTGAGCCTTTGGCGCGGGTCTGGATCTGAGTATTTTGGGAACAGTGAAACGATGAACCTGCTCTACTCCAATGACCGTCCAGGTCAGTATCCGCCAAGCTGGTACGCGGCCACGACCGAGGCTTTGGAGCCATTCGAGCCTTTGCGCGGCGAGACGCGGGCCGATGTCTGCGTGATCGGCGGCGGATTCACCGGGCTGTCCGCCGCGCTGCATCTGGCCGAGCGCGGATATGACGTGGCGCTGGTGGAGGCGCATCGCGTTGGGTTTGGGGCCTCGGGGCGCAATGGCGGGCAGTTGGGCAGCGGCCAGCGGCAGGATCAGGAAAGTTTGGAAAAGCTTGTCGGGCGTGAGGATGCCGGCAAGCTCTGGGACTTGGCGGAAGATGCAAAAGCGCTCGTTAAATCCCTGATTTCCAAACACAAGATTGACTGCCACCTGAAGTCGGGGATTGCCCATGCAGGCTTCACCAAAGCTGAGGTGGCCGAAGAGCACACCTATGCCGATTTCCTGGCCGAGCGCTATGGCTATACCGCTCTGGAAAAGCTTGATCGCGATGCGATGCAGGCGCTTTGCCCCTCACCGCGCTATGTGGGCGGCTCGCTCGATATGACGGCGGCGCATTTGCACCCCCTCGCTTATGCCTTTGGACTGGCGCGGGCGGCAGCAGCAGCTGGTGTTCGGATTTTTGAAAAGAGCGAAGTGCATCGCATCACTCCCGGCACGCCGGCCCTGGTCGCGACAGACAAAGGTCGAATCAAGGCCGATCACGTGATCCTTGGCTGCAACGGGTATCTGGGCGGGCTGGACCGCAAGGTGGCGGCACGCGTGATGCCGATCAACAATTTCGTCGTGGCCACGGAACCCTTGGGCGATGAGGCCGCACGCGTGTTGACCCGCGATGTGGCCGTGGCAGATAGCAAATTTGTCGTCAACTATTTCCGCCTCAGCCACGACAAGCGCCTGCTCTTTGGCGGCGGGGAAAGCTATGGTTACCGCTTTCCAAGTGACATTGCGGCGCTGGTGCGCAAGCCGATGACGCAGATTTTCCCACATTTGCGAGACGTGAAGATCGACTACGCCTGGGGCGGTACGCTGGCGATTACCATGAAACGCATGCCTTACCTTGCACGCCTTGCGCCCAACATTTTGTCAGCCTCGGGATATTCCGGCCATGGGGTCGGCACGGCGACGTTTTCGGGCAAGCTTATGGCTGATGTGATCGGTGGTGACGCAGACGGGTTTGACACCATGGCGCGCGTGCCCACGCCCACTTTCCCAGGCGGCACGGCACTGCGGTCTCCGCTCCTGGCGCTGGCGATGACCTGGTACGCCACGCGCGACCGGCTGGGCCTCTGACACGCAGCCCGGCGCTCGTTTCCAAAGTTTACAAAAATTTCGCTTTGGGTGTCGTGTTGTCTGCGCTATACATTCGGAAAATCGAAAAACTATCTTGAGGTATTCCGAACATGACACTCCCCCCAAATGTCTATGATGCCGAACCAATCCCTGACGCGGCGCGCCTGGAAATCGACAAACTCATGAAATCCGGAGATCTTTTTCGCTACACGGCCGCAACAGACGCCCCTGTCGCGCTTTTGGAGCGCGAATTTGCAGACATGATGGGCAGCACCTATGCGCTGGCTGTTTCGTCCTGTTCGGCGGCACTTTTTCTGTCGCTGAAGGCTTTGGGACTGAAACCCGGCGCAAGGGTGCTGATCCCGGCCTTTACCTTTGCCGCTGTCCCATCCTCGGTGGTGCACGCCGAATGCGTGCCGGTCTTGTGTGAGGTAAAAGACAATTACCGCATTGATATCAAAGATTTTGAATACAAACTTGATGCAGATATAGACGCCGTGATCATCAGTCACATGCGCGGCCACACCTCGGATATGGACGCGATCATGGCGCTGTGTGATGCGCGGGACATTCCCGTTGTTGAGGACGCCGCCCATAGTCTGGGCACGCTCTGGAACGGGCAAAATATTGGCACGATTGGCCGTGTGGGATGTTTCAGCTTTCAGTCCTACAAGCTGGTCAATGCCGGTGAAGGCGGGATCATGATCACCGATGACGCCGATCTTGTGGCGCAGGCGGTGATTATGTCAGGCGCCTACGAGCATAACTGGGCCAAGCATATGGCTGGCTCTGAACCTGCGCTCGAGGCCGCCTTTGCCAAATGGCAGAACCGCCTGCCGCTTTACAATCTGCGTATGGGCAACCTGTCGGCGGCAATCATTCGCCCGCAATTGGCGGAAATCCCGCGCCGGGTGCGCGATGGGCGAGCCAACCATGATTATGTCGCGGCCCGGCTCAATACGTCGCCCTGGCTGCATGTGCCTGACAAACTCAAACCAGAAGACCGCGCGCCGGATTCCATTCAATTCAACCTGGTGGATATGAACGATGCTGAAACCGATGCATTTTCCAAGGCGGCGGTCGAACGTGGTGTGAAAGTACAAGTGTTTGGGCAGAGCACAGACAACGCCCGTGCCTTCTGGAACTGGAAGTTCCTGCCCGGCCCCACGCCCGACCTGCCGCAGACGCGCACGATGCTGATGCGCGCCTGCGATGTGCGCCTGCCTGCACGGCTTAACCGCGAAGAACTTGATATAATTTCTGAGGCACTGGTGATGGCCGCGCAGGATGTGATGGGAGAGCCGCGCGCCTACGGGACTTGACTTCGTCCGACAGCCGCAGGTCCATAGCCCCATGAAGCGTGATTTTTCCAAAGGGGCCGCATGGATGCGCGGCGAGGTTGTTCCCGTCGGAGATGCAACAATAGGCGTCACCGACTGGGGGCTGACCCATGCGGACTGCGTTTATGATGTGGTTCCCGTCTGGCAAGGCGCGTTTTTCCGGCTGGACGATTATCTGACTCGGTTTGAGGCGTCGGTTGCGGCAGCGCGCATGGATGTGGGCATGGACCGCGCCGCGATTGAGAATGCCTTGCACAAAATGGTTGCGGCATCCAGTTTGCAGGATGCGTATGTAGCTATGGTTGCTGCACGCGGCATCCCATTGGTTCATGGCGTGCGAGACCCCCGTGCCTGTGCCAACCATTTTTATGCCTGGTGCGTGCCTTATGTGCATGTCATCGCCCCGGACAAGGCCAAGATCGGCGTAGAAGTGCATCTGTCGTCAACCACGCGTCGCATTCCCGAAGACAGCGTCAATCCACTGGCCAAAAACTACCATTGGGGCGACTTTACCCAAGGACTCTTTGAGGCTAAGGATGCCGGGTTTGAGACGGTGCTGCTTCCGGATCATGCGGGCAATGTGACCGAGGGCCCGGGATTCAACGTCTTTGCGCTCAAAGAAGGACGAATTTTGACACCGGATCGCGGCGTGCTGCACGGGATCACAAGGCGCACGGTGCTTGAGTTGGCTGTTGAGGCGGGATTGACCGTTGAGGAACGCGCTCTTCCGGTCGAGGAGTTGATGGAGGCCGATGAGGTGTTTCTGTCCTCCTCCGGCGGCGGTGTAACGCCTGTGGCGCGTATCAATGATCGGCAGTTTTCGAATGGTGCCGCCGGACCGGTCGGTTTGCAATTGAGGTCAGCGTATTTCGCGCGACTGGAAGATGCGCGATTCCGAACTGAAATCACCTACACCTAAAATCTTCACACCAACACCAGCTTGTCTTTGAGAAACGGATAGGCCGTCAGCGCGGGTGTCACAATCGTCTCTTGCAAGATAGGCCGCAGGCTTTGGGCAACCTTCTCTGGCATGTCCTGTAAGATATCTTTGCGCGCCGTAAGGCTGATGGTGCGGCTGAGCGGTTCGAAAGGCAGTTCCAGCACGTCAATCTCATCCGCAAAACGGCGCCCCCGCATCAGAGCCAAAGGCGGCAGGATGCTCCACCCCGCGCCCTGCCCGACCAGCGCCAGGATGGCGTGATAGCTGTCTAGCTCAAACCGGTGCGGCAGCGTGATCTTTTCACGCGCGAGATGCGAGGTCAGCAAGCGCCCCATGTAATGCCGTTGCGTGTATTGGATCAAAGGCAGGCGCATCAGTTGTTTAAGAACATTGCCACCAGAGTCCACCGCACCCTTGGGCACCGCCGCAACAAACCCTTCGCGCAAGAGCGGATGAACCTCGGCCCAGTCATCTCCGGCATTGAGTTCGGCGGCGACAATCACGTCCAGTGCGCGACTTTCCAGCAATTCGTAAAGATAGTGGCTCGCCCCGGTTTCCAACAAGAACTGGCTGGATTTCAACTCACCTGCCATATGCGTCAAAAGCTTCGGCGTCACATCCGCCTCGAAATCCTCAATCATCCCGAGACGAAACCGGGTGAGCATCGACAGATCGGACATCGCCAACTCTGCCCGCGCCTGCGCCGCTTCATTGAGGATCACCTGCGCCCTGCGGCGCAAAATCTCGCCTGCAGGTGTCAGGCGCACAGGCCGCGCATTGCGTTGCAAAAGCGTGGCTCCAACAGCCGCCTCAAGGTTAGTCAGTTGTTGGCTCACCGCAGAGGGGCTTGCTCCCAACCTTTTTGCAGCCGCAGAGATCGACCGCTCATCTGCGGCCGCCATGAAGACTTCGATCCCCCATAGTGTGATCTTACCGGGGCTGTCGACCATGTGACTTTACTTGCCTAGTTTGGACAACTTATTCTGCAAATCGGCGAGTTGTTTTTTGATCGCGTCGAGATCTTCTTCGCTTTCGGTCTCAGTATCACCCTTGTCACTAGCGACCTCAGCACTGTCATCAGAAGATGGCATGGTGTTCATCGCCTGCATCCCGCCAGTCATGGCCTTCAGGAACGCTTCCTGCTGCGCACGCATCGCATCCATCCCGGGAATCCCCGCCAAGGGATTGGCGCGGGCCATATTTTCCATCATCTGGCTCTGGCCTTTTTGTAGCATCTCAAACGAGGCCGACAGGAAATCAGGCACCATAGAAGTCGCTTGCGTCGTGTAGCTGCGCACCAGGTCGTTCAGCACATTGATCGGCAGCACATTCTCTCCGCGGCTTTCATGCTCGGCAATAATCTGCAACAAGTACTGCCGTGTCAGGTCATCCCCCGATTTCAGATCGATGATCTGCACCTCGCGCCCATCGCGAATGAATTCAGCAATATCTTCAAGCGTGACGTAGTCAGAGGTCTCGGTGTTGTACAATCTGCGGCTGGCATACCGCTTGATCAACAGTGATTTTTCGGATTTTCCCAAAGCCTACCCTCCCACGAATGCAGCGCTGCAGCACAGCTTATGCTACTGCAGAACAAAAAGAAAGGGCGAGCCGATGGCTCGCCCTTACAGGTTCGGGCTCAGATTGGGAGGAGGAGAGCCCGGAAACCTTTAACTTACTTCGCGGCAGACGTTGCTTTCTTGGCAACAGCTGTCACTTCGTCAGTTGCTTTTTTAACAGCTTTGGCTGCGTCTTCTTGCAGGTCTTTGCCAGCCGCCATCATCAGTTCAACTGTGTCCATTTGGACTTTCTTGGCGATCTCAGCGAAGGCAGCCATGTTTTCTGCAGCAACTTCAGCGTTGGCCGATGCAAAATCGGTGATCGCTTTGGCATAGTCAGCAGGCTCTGCTTTGGCTTTTGTCACGTCGGACAGTTTGGCCAGAGTGTCTTTGGCCCATTTGCCGGAAAGCTCAGCGGATTTCTCAGCGGCTTCCAGAGCAACACCTGACATTTTTTCGTTCAGAGTTGCTTGGTTTTTGAAAGCTTCTTCAAAAGCTTTGGTGTCGACAGGGAATGCGCCCATGAAGTCTTTCATGACGGCGTTGAAGTCTTGTGCTTTAGCCATGGTGGCCTCCTAAAACTTTGTTCGGTCGCAAGCAGGACCGCCCTGCTTTCTGCGTCTGCAAACTATATAGATGCTGCAGCGCAGCATTGCAAGCTTTTTTCTGCATTGCAGCATAAAATTTCAGAAGGATGATTTTAATTTTAAATCAGAGGCTTGCGCGCTTCCGCACGTAAGTTCCAGGCGCCGGAGCCAGAGCAGGATGCTCAGAATCACCCGGCATCCGGGCTGCAACCATGGCGCCAGAGCGCTTTTTCAGCCAGGCTTCCCATGTGGGCCACCAGGAACCTTCCTGCTCCTCTGCCCCTTCCAGCCATGCGTCTGCCGTCTCTGGCAGGTTCTTGTTGGAATAAAACCCGTACTTCTTTTTGCTTGGCGGGTTCACGATCCCGGCGATATGACCTGACTCAGATACAATAAAGGTGCGATCCTTGGACCCGGTCTGCAAAAACCCGCGATAGCAGTCTTTCCAGCGCGCGATATGATCCGTCTCACAGGTAATCGCCATGATCGGCACGTTGACGTCGCTGATATGCAAAGTCTCACCGCACATCTCGATCCCATCGGTGACAAAGGCATTCGCCTGACACAGCTCGCGCAGATATTGGACCGTCATCCGCCCCGGAAGGTTCGCCCCGTCCCCGTTCCAGTAGAGCAGATCAAAAGCAGGAGGCGTCTCCCCCATCATGTAGCTTCGGATGGCGGGCTTATATATAAGGTCATTGGAACGAAGGAACGACATGGTCCGCCCCATAATGAAAGAGCGCAGCACGCCCTTTTCGTTCACTTCCTTTTCAATCCCGTCGACAAAGTCGTCCTGCAGGAAAGGAACAAACTCACCCTGATCGCTGAAATCGGTGAGTGCGGTAAAGAAGGTGGCGGACTTGATCGACTTGTCGCCCCGCTTGGCCAAAAGCGCCAATGTCATATGAAGCGTCGTGCCCGCAATACAGTAACCGACAGTGTTCACCTGACGCTCGCCTGTGATGGCCTTGGCCTCGCGGATCGCAGTCAGATAACCATCTTCTATATAGTCGTCGATGGCGACATCAGCGTAGGACGCGTCCGGGTTCACCCAGCTTACGACAAAAAGCGTATAGCCCTGATCGGTGATCCATTTGATAAGGCTGTTCTCTTGTTTGAGGTCAAGAACATAGAATTTGTTGATCCAGGGCGGAAAGATCACAACCGGTGTCTTATGCACCTGTTTGGTCGTAGGCGTATACTGGATGAGTTCCATCATCTTGTTGCGATAGACGACCTCACCTTCGGTCACAGCAACGTTTTCGCCCAACTCAAATGCGTTCTCATCACAAAGCCGCACGACCATCTCACCATTATTGGCCTCCAGGTCTGCAACAAGGTTCTCTAGCCCGGCCACAAGGCTCTCGCCCTCGGTTTCCACCGCTTTTTCAAGCGCATCGGGGTTTGTGGACAGGAAATTCGTCGGGCTCATCATGTCGATGATCTGCGCCGCAAAGAACTGCAAACGCTGCTTGTCCTTGTCGTCCAGCTCTTCAGCCTCAGCCACGGCGTTTTCTATGGCCAGTTTGTTGATTGCATATTGGTGTTTGATGTAGCTGAAATAGGGATGCGTATCCCAAAGCGGATTGGAAAACCGGCGATCCCCTTTCAACGGGTCCTCTTCATCCGCCCCATTTGGCAAAGGTGCGCCTTTGGCAAGACTTTGCTGCGCTTCCATAAAATGACGAACGGATTTGCCCCAGTATTCAAGCTGCTGCTCATACATCTTTCCCGGATTTTCCATGAAGGATTTCCAGTAAGATCCGGCTGCTTTCACGAAAACGTCTTGTGACGGGCCATTGAGTTCCTGCGCGGGCGGGGTGCGCACAGTCAATGCTTGCACCAAACGCTGAGACAGCGTTTCAACCCGTTCAAGATTGGCGCTCATGCGGTCCAGATTGGTGTTCTGTGCATCGTCCTGAGTTGCCATTTTAACATTCTTCCCGTATTTTTCTGCTGTGCAGCATAGCAGCCCAGCGCGAAACCTGTTACCACCGAGTCGCTGTGTGCACCGGATATAAACGTGTCGCCTTGCATTGTGACTGCGACGAATAGAACCGGGCCGCTCAGGTCAAAGGAGTAAGTACATGCGATATATGGTTACGTATGACCTGATGGAAGCGTCACGAAATATGAACCAGTGGTTTGGCGCCACCGCGCTTTCCATGGCATCTTACCCGATGTTTAGCATGGTTCCAAATCCGGCCTTTCAATGGATGGCGGCCTGGGGCGAAGTGACCGAACGCACGTTCCAGCGTATGGTGGTCAAACCCGACTGGGGTATTGAGTCCATCACCGGCCAGGACGGACGTGATCACCTGATCAAAATCGAAACCGTGGTGGAAAAGCCGTTTGGCGACCTGATCCATTTTGACGTGCAGGGCCGCGATGAGATGGACCGCCGGGTGCTCTTGGTGGCCCCGATGTCGGGCCACTATGCGACGCTTCTGCGCTCCACAGTGAAATCCCTGCTGCCCGATTGCGAGGTTTATGTCACCGATTGGCACAACGCCCGCGACATCCCCGTCTCAAGTGGCAAATTCGACATCGAGGATTACACCCTCTACCTGATGGATTTCATGCGCGCGCTGGGCAGCGACCTGCATGTGATTGCCATTTGCCAACCGGCCCCGCTCACGCTGGCGGCCACGGCCTATCTGGCCGAATTGGACCCAGACGCGCAGCCCCGGTCATTGACCTTGATCGGCGGACCGATTGACCCCAGCGCGGCGCCGACTGAAGTGACGGATTTTGGCCACCGCGTGACCATGGGCCAGCTCGAAGAAACGATGATTCAGCGCGTGGGCTTTAAGTACAAGGGCGTCGGCCGCATGGTCTATCCCGGCCTGCTGCAGCTGGCGTCGTTCATGTCGATGAACGCCGAGCGTCACGGCAAGGCTTTTATCAATCAGATCAGCCGCGTCGCACAAGGCGAAGCAAGCGACCGCGACCCACATAACAAGTTCTACGACGAATATCTCGCCGTCATGGATATGCCAGCCGAGTTTTATCTCTCGACCGTGGAACGCATTTTCAAAGCCGGCGAAATTGCAAGCAACGAATTTGTCGTAGCCGGTCACAAGGTTGATATTGGCGCGATCACCCGCGTTGCGGTGAAAACCGTGGAAGGCGGCAAAGACGACATCTCGGCCCCCGGTCAATGCGTGGCAGCCCTGGATCTGCTCACCGGCCTGCCCGATGACATGAAGGCCAGCTATATCGAGCCAGAAGCCGGGCATTACGGCATTTTTGCAGGTCGTTCATGGCGCAATAACATCCGCCCTCTTGTGCTTGATTTCATCGACGCCAACTCTGAGGCTCCAGCGCGGCGCGCACGCACGGCCCCCAAAAAGGCGCGCAAGTCCCGGAAAATCGCCGCTGAGTAAGCCCTAAGACGCGAGTGGCTGCTCAATCCGCACCATTTTGGTGCGCAACACAAGCGGCTGTTTGATCCACGCCCGCAGAGCCGCGGTCACTGCATCCGGCGCCTCCAATGTCGGCAAATGCCCCGCGTCGCGAATAATTGCCAGATCCGCATGCGGGATCATACCCGCCATGAATTCGTGCCGTTTGACAGGCGTCAGCGTGTCATGCTCGCCGCACATCACGAGTGCGGGCACATTGCATTTACGCAAAGTCGCCTGATAGTCGCGCCGCCGCTGCAGGGCACGCGCCTGTCGGATGATCGCCTCGCACCCGACATTCTCGGCCATTTTGGCCACCAGGTTGAGGATACTTGTCCGCTCTGGTCCAGGCGCAAGGTACTCAGGGCGCACAATGCTGGCGGCCGCCTGATCCAGAAGGCCCGCTTTCAGCTTTGTAATCAGAGGCTCATAATCAGCAGCCGTCTGAGGTGTTTCCGGCAAGGAATTGGTGTCCATCAACGCAATCCGCGTCACCCGCTCGGGCGCCCGGCGCAACAGCTCCATCGCCACAATGCCGCCCATCGACAGACCGGCCAATGCAAACTTCAAGGGCAGTTGATCCAGCAAGGAGGAAGCAATTTCTTCGATCCGGTTGCCGCCTGTAATCGGGGCCACAGTCACAGCGACGTCACGGCTCATTGCCGTAACCTGCGGACCGAACAGACGCGCATCGCACATCATGCCCGGCAGGAAAACCAGGGGCTCTTGCATTGTTATTATTCCTTACTGCTCGCGAAACCTGTCGCTTATTTTTTCTCGACAGTGCCATGTGATGCGCAAATTGCAAGGGGCCTGTGTGGCGGTGAATGAGATAAACTTAGCCAGCAGAGGATAAATGCAACAGTTCTAGTGGCCCAATTGTTGCCTCTGAGTTATCCTATATTCTCAAGCGGATATGACATCCGATCGCTGACGGGAGAAGGGTATGACCTAAAGTCAGCTGACGGCGGCCGCGCTCAGAACGTCTTCGACAGCCGCTTCGATCAACGCCAGACACGCAGCATCCGAGAAGCGGTGATCTGCCCCTTTCACCAGTGTCAGGTGCATATCGTCACCTGTGGCATGTTCAAGCAGTCTCAGCGCCACTGACATGTCCACATCTGCATCCGCCGTGCCCTGCAAAAACCGCACTGGGAAAGGAAGGCGCAGCGGGTCGCGCAGCACGAGGTTTTGCCGACCCTCTTCAATCAACTTGGCCGTGATGATGTAAGGCTCATCATATTCGCTGGGCAAAGCCACCTGCCCGTTTTGCGCCAGTTCTGCTTTTTGCGCATCGGAAAACCCGGCCCACATGGAGTCTTCGGTAAAATCCGGCGCAGCGGCAATAGTCACAAGCCCCGCCACGCGCTCTGGCATAGCACGGGCCGTCAACAGCGAAATCCACCCGCCCATACTGGAGCCGACCAGAATCTGAGGCCCGTCTGTGAGTGCCGCAATCATTGCGCGCGCATCTGCCGCCCAGTCGCCGATGCATCCGTCGGTAAACGCCTCAGAGCTTTGCCCATGCCCGGAATAGTCAAACCGCAAAAAGGCCCGCCCGGTGCGGCGCGCCCAGTCTTGCAGATGAACGGCCTTGGTCCCCTCCATGTCGGACTTGAACCCGCCCAGAAACACCACGCCCGGCCCGTCCCCCTCTGTCAGGTGATAGGCCAGCCGCCGTCCGTGCGGAGATGTCAAAAACTGCGTGTCGCCCATAAGACCCCTGCCCTTATCATATCTGGGCAAATGTCTTCCGAAGACGTCACGCTTTCAAGCCGCAATTGGCTGGAATTACATAATCGAGCCGATGATGCGCTCAATCCGGTCAAGCGGATACTGCCGCTCGTGCCCGGGCCTCTCTTCTAGCGCCGCTCTTGGAAATCCCTGCCACACGTCGCCTTGTGCGTGGCTTGTCGTGCCTGCCTCATGTGGCCCATCCTGGAGCCGGAACTCAGTCTCTAACCTGGCCATGTTTTCACGCCGTTTTGTTGTTTTTCTAAACCCGAGGCGTCATTTGAATCGCGCCCTACGTAAAACTGTTAACAGGCAAATTTCGATATGGAAATATCTTTTTATTTCATTGTGTTACGATAAACATTCGCATGCACGCGCGTACAATCAAATACAAATGCACACGCCCGCACACAATGCGCACTGGCACAAAAAAAGGGCGTGCCGGGCACGCCCCAATCTGCATTCGAGGGACCTTGAACTATCCGCCTACATAAGGCGCGTTTTTGGGGCGATAGAAAACCTTCTGGTTATGCAACCGCCCTAAGAGGTCATGGATGCGCCGCACCGACATATCTGCGACCTGCGATTTTTCGCACTGTGTAGGACTGGGCATTCCCTCCTCGATCATCGTGCTTGCAAGCTCAGACTTTGAGCGTCGCAACGCATCTTCGATCAATTCCATATCCTCAACAGACAACTGAAAATCGACATTGTAACGAGCCATCTTACGCGCCTTTCCCAAGCAATAATAAATACTGATCGTGCATTAGCTTGAGGCTAATATAAGCATGAAGAGCACGTCGTAAAGGAGAAAAAGACAAATTTCTTCAATATGTTATTCGGCGTGCAGAATGCCATTGGATACCGTTCTCAGCATACGTTTGCACACATAAATCACCTCTATGGCTAACCCTTTGTTAATACTCGACGACCCAAAATCCGCATTCCTTGCATCAAAGCATCCTGAGCCTTGACTTGGCTGCATCTGAGGTTCAAAAGCAGCGCACATATTTTTCGCAATCGGGCGTTCCGTGGGCGCCAAATCGACGAGGAGAGCCTATCATGGCCCAGATTTCCCTGACCTTTCCTGATGGCAATGGGCGCCAATACGCGGCTGGAATCACCCCGGCCGAGGTGGCTGCCGATATTTCCAATTCGCTCGCCAAAAAGGCCATATCGGCCCATGTCGACGGGCAACACTGGGATCTGGCCTGGCCTATCGAGGCTGATGCTTCCATCGCCATCAACACCATGAAGGACGAGACCGCCGCCAATGAATTGGTGCGCCATGACCTCGCGCATATCATGGCCCGCGCCGTGCAGGAGATTTGGCCTGATACAAAGGTGACAATCGGCCCGGTCATTGAACACGGCTGGTATTATGATTTTGACCGCGCAGAGCCGTTCACCCCCGAGGACCTCGGCCTCATCGAGAAAAAGATGAAGGAAATCATAAATTTGCGCGACCCTGTTCGCACAGAAGTCTGGGACCGTGATCGCGCCATCCAGCACTACAAGGACAACAACGAGCCTTACAAAGTCGAGCTGATCGACGCCATTCCGGGCGATGAGCCCCTGCGGATGTATTGGCATGGTGACTGGCAGGATCTTTGCCGTGGCCCGCATTTGCAACATACCGGCCAAGTGCCCGCCGATGCGTTCAAACTCATGTCCATCGCCGGCGCGTATTGGCGCGGTGACAGCGACCGCGCGATGCTGCAACGCATCTATGGCGTGGCTTTTACCGGTAAGGAAAAGCTAAAGGCATACCTCAACTTCCTAGAGGAAGCCGAAAAGCGCGACCACCGCCGTCTGGGCCGCGAAATGGACCTCTTTCACATGCAGGAAGAGGCCCCCGGTCAGGTGTTCTGGCACCCCAATGGCTGGACCATCTACACCGAGCTGCAGGATTACATGCGCCGTAAACAGCGCGCCGGTGGATATCACGAGATCAACACGCCCCAAGTGGTGGACCGCAAGCTTTGGGAGGCCTCGGGTCACTGGGACAAGTATCAGGAACACATGTTCATCGTTGAGGTGGAAGAAGAACACGCCAAGGAAAAGGCGATTAATGCGCTCAAGCCGATGAACTGCCCGTGCCACGTGCAGGTGTTCAATCAAGGTTTGAAATCCTATCGCGACCTGCCCTTGCGGCTGGCCGAGTTTGGCTCGTGCTCTCGCTACGAACCTTCTGGCGCGCTACATGGCATCATGCGCGTCCGCGGATTTACACAGGATGACGCGCATATTTTCTGCACCGAGGACCAGATCGAAGAAGAATGCGCGCGGTTCATCAATTTCCTTGCGGATATCTATGCCGATCTGGGCTTTGAGGAATTTGAGATCAAATTCGCAACCCGTCCTGAAAAGCGTGTGGGCAGCGACGAAAGCTGGGACCATGTCGAGGGCGCGCTGGAAGGCGCGATCAAGGCCACCGGGCGCACCTTTACGCTCGAGCCCGGCGATGGCGCGTTTTACGGACCGAAACTGGATTTCTATCTGACCGACGCCATTGACCGTGTCTGGCAATGCGGCACGTTTCAGGTGGACCCCAACCTGCCCGAGCGGCTGGGCGCGACCTATATTGCCCCCGATGGAAGCAAGCAGCGCCCCTATATGCTGCACCGCGCGACCTTGGGCAGTTTCGAACGGTTCGTCGGCATTCTCATCGAGAACTCAGCCGGTCGCCTACCCTTCTGGCTGGCCCCGCGCCAGGTCGTCGTGGCTCCCATCATCTCAGAGGCCAACGACTATGCCGAAGAGGTGGTCGCAAACTTGCGCGCGGCAGGCGTGCGGGCCGAGGCCGACCTGCGCAACGAAAAGATCAACTACAAGGTCCGCGAACATTCCGTCGGCAAAGTGCCGGTGATCCTGGCCGTGGGTATGCGTGAGGTTGAGGACAAAACCGTAACTGTCCGCCGTTTGGGTGAAAAACAAACCGCTGTGAAGCCGCTCTCAGAGGTCACTGAGGCGCTGACCAAAGAGGCCACGCCGCCCGACCTTGCCTGAGCCTGCTTAGAAATGGGCTTTTGGTTCGTCCGGCTTTCCCGCCGCGACGGCCAAGAGCCCGCCCAGCGCGGTGAAGCCAATGGGGAACATGGTGAAGACACCAAATCCAAACGCATAGCCCATCAGGGCCGCTGAAAGCAGCATGAGGATCCCACCCCAAAGCGCGCGGACACGTGCCATAGCCCCGCCTGCGATGGCCAGAATTGGCGCTAGGAAACTGACTGCACGGATCAAACCCTCTCGGTCTACCTGTTCGGCAACGCCTTCAATCTCGCCATATTCGCGTATCACTTCGGTGTACCCAAAGCTGAAAAACCCGACAAACAGGGCCAGAACCCCACCGATAATCCCCAATACCAGGGCCGCGTTACGCATCACATGTCTCCATTCATTTGCTGGACCCGATCTATGCCACAGTGCATGTCATACCAAGGCCGCTTGCACGTCTTTGCTCCAACCCAGAAAAAATTCCCCGTCTTTTTCAATCAGAGGACGCTTCATCAGAGTTGGGTGTTTTGCAATGAGCGAAAGGGGTGTATCGACACGCTCAGCTTCATTAAGCGCGCGCCATGTTGTCGAGCGCGTATTGAGCAGCGCATCACCCAAAGCCGCATAGGCGGATTCCAGCACGCCTTGCGGCACACCATCTTCGCGGACATCCCGAAACTGCGCATCCGGCATTGATTTCAATGCTTTGCGGCATGTATCGCAAGATTTCAAACCGTATAGGATCATAGGTGATTGCCTGTATTTTAATCTCTTGCCGCGACTTTAACGCCCGATCACGGCGGTTTCACTTGCTTTTTACAAGCCATGCCCAATCTTTTTACCTGTGATCAAATCCGGCGTTTCCCAACATAAACGTGGGCCAGCATCACGTTATGGCCCGGCATTTTCCGGGGAATTGGAAGTCAAGAAGGAGAAGCGGAATGCCAACCGGCACCGTGAAATGGTTCAATACCACAAAAGGGTACGGTTTTATCGCGCCCGATGAAGGCGGCAAGGACGTCTTTGTACATATCAGTCAGGTGGAACGATCCGGACTGACAGGTCTGGCTGACAATCAAAAGGTTGGCTACGAGCTTGAAGAAGGCCGCGACGGTCGGCAGATGGCGTCAGACATCAAGCCGCTCTGAGCCAGAGGCCAAAAAGCGATACGACAATGGATCAGGCTGAACCCCCTCGGCCTGAACCAAGCGCGCGAAGTCGAAACTCAGACGCGGCGCATATACTCCACCAGAATACATTTCGGACCCTCTGAGCGCAGATCAACGCGAAGTGTTTCGGACCAGTCTGCCATCTCAACCGCTGGAAACCAAGTGTCCGCCCCGTCCACATCCAAATCCACCTCGGTGATCAAAAGCCGCTGTGCGAGGGGCAGCAGCGCACGATAAATGCCTGCCCCACCGATCCCATAAATGCGCGCATGCCCCGCAGCCTTGGCCGCCTCAACCGCGGCTTCAATCGATGGCAACACATGCTCAGCCCCTTCAGGCGCGCCGGACGACACCACGAGATTCAAACGGTTTTTCAAAGGTCGTGCCACCGGCGGCAAACTGTTCCACGTGTTGCGCCCCATAATGACCGCGCCGCCCATCGTTTCGCGTTGAAAAAACTTCAGGTCTTCGGGCACATGCCACGGAATATCACCATCCCTGCCAATCGCCCCATTCCGGTCGCGCGCAACAATCAAAGAGATCATCAGACCGCCACCGGCGCGGAAATATGCGGATCGGGATCATAGCCTGTGATCTCAAAATCCTCGAATTTGAAATCAAAGATGGATTGAACCTCCCGCGTGATCCGCAACTTGGGCAAGGGTTTTGGCGTGCGCGTCAGTTGAAGTGCCACCTGTTCGGTATGGTTCGAATAGATATGAGCATCCCCAATCGTGTGCACGAAATCGCCCGCCTCGTACCCCGTCACATGCGCGAGCATCTCCAGAAGCAGCGCGTAAGAAGCGATATTGAACGGCACGCCGAGGAACATATCAGCCGAGCGTTGGTAGAGCTGCAAATGCATTTTGCACCCGATGATCCGCACCTGCCACAGCGTGTGACAAGGTGGCAGGGCCATGTCCGGCACATCTCCGGGATTCCACGCCGACACGATCAAACGGCGGCTGTCCGGAGTGGTCTTGATCATCTCCATCAAATTGGAGATCTGATCAATCTCACGGCGGCGAAACAGCTCGGGATCATCCGTTGGCTCAAGTGCGGGAAACCGCCGCCATTGGTGGCCGTAAACCGGACCGAGATCACCATCCTCGTCAGCCCATTCATCCCAGATCGAAACCCCGTTCTCCTTCAGATAGCGGATATTCGTGTCGCCTGAGAGAAACCACAAAAGCTCATGAATGATCGACCGCAAATGCAGCTTTTTGGTTGTGACCAAAGGAAATCCTTCTGACAGCGGATAACGTGCTTGCAATCCAAAGGCCGAAATCGTGCCAGTCCCCGTCCGGTCAGAGGAGGACTGCCCCCTATCGAGTACCTGCTGCAAGGCGTCATGATATTGTTGCATGCGTTTCCATCCGGCGAAGATAGCCTGTTGAAAAAACCACAGGCCGAGTCGATACCGACTATATATGGCCGCGCAGATCGCTGAAACCTCAATATCAGGTGCGAGTAAGGGAACCCGCGCTGAATTCAGTTGGTCTGGTCAGACCGGTTGTTCACGAATCTGTCGCTGGACTCACCCCCCAAATCCGCTACCTCTTGGACAACGCAAAACAAATTTCAGGGAGATGCGTATGGGTCTGAAATACCTGCATACTATGGTCCGGGTCAAAGACCTCGATGAGTCGTTGGCATTCTACAAACTTCTGGGCCTCCAAGAGACCCGCCGTTATGACAACGAAGGCGGGCGGTTTTCGCTTATCTTCCTGGCGCCTGAAGGGCAGGAAGAGTGCCCTGTTGAGCTCACTTACAACTGGGATGGCGATGATGCCCTGCCCTCGGACAGCCGTCATTTCGGGCACCTCGCCTACCGTGTCGATAATATTTACGAAACCTGCCAGCACCTGATGGACAATGGCGTGACCATCAACCGCCCGCCGCGCGACGGGCATATGGCCTTTGTGCGCAGCCCCGACAATATCTCGATTGAGCTTTTGCAGGCCGGTGATGCCCTACCCCCAGCTGAGCCTTGGGCGAGTATGGAAAACACAGGGCATTGGTGATGCGTGCAGGTCTGATATGGACCGTGGCGGCGCTTGCGATTTCGACTTCGCCGATACAGGCCGATCCACTGGCCGATGCGGCGGCAGAACAGGTCGGCGTGACCGTGTTCTACGACCCGTCCTATCAGGGCCTCTCGTTCCCCGGCGGGGACATCCCGCGTGATCGCGGCGTGTGTACCGATGTTGTGATCCGCGCCCTGCGTGATGCGCATGACATCGACCTGCAAGTCGCTGTGAACCGGGACATGAAGGCGGCCTTCTCGGCGTACCCCACGATCTGGGGCCTGAGCACCACGGACCGCAATATTGACCACCGCCGCGTGCCTAACCTTGAGACCTTACTCCAACGGATTGGCGCAGCGCGTCCGCCAAGTGACGATCCGGATGACTTTGCCCCCGGCGACATCGTCAGCTGGCGGCTGGTGGGGTCCAACCTTCCGCATATCGGGATCGTCAGCACCCAGCGGACGACAGATGGAACACGCCCCCTCATCACCCACAATATTGGTCAGGGCACGCGCACCGAAGACATTCTGTTCGTTCACCAGATGGTCATGCGGGCCCGGTTGGACGATGCCGCGCGCACGCAGTTGCGCCGCCTGTCCGAGTGATGGTGATGGGGCGTCAAATCAGCATTTGTGCGCTCTGCTTGACCCTTTTTTGCCTGCCTATTAGCGCCGCAGCGCAAAGCTGCCGCCTCGCTCTGGTGCTGGCTGTCGATGTGTCGTCGTCTGTCGATCAGCGGGAATACGACCTGCAGCGCGTTGGCCTTGCCGCTGCTCTGGACGCCGATGAAGTGCGCCACGCGATTCTGCATGGCGCGCCCGGAACCGTGGCGCTCGCGGTTTATGAATGGAGCGGGTTTTACCAGCACAAACTGCAGCTGGACTGGACCATCCTTGACAGCGAGGGCGCGATCACAGCCGCCGTGGCCACCTTGGCTGATATGCGGCGCAGCCATGACGACTTTCCCACCTCCATGGGCCCGGCCCTTGGTTTTGGCGCCTCACTCTTGCAGCGCGCGCCGAGATGTACGCGCAAGGTGATTGATGTCTCAGGCGACGGTGTGAACAACTACCGATATGGTCCACGTGAAGCGTATAAGCATTTCCCGTTAAAAGACGTGACTGTGAACGGCTTGGTCATTCTCGGCGAGGACGCCAATGTGCTGGCATATTACGGCACAGAGGTCCTGCATGGACCGGGTGCATTTCTGGTCGTGGCCAACGGGTTTGAAGAATTCCGAGAGGCGATGACCAAAAAACTCTACCGCGAGATCAACGACATCGTCCTGGGAAGCGCCCCGTCGCTGCAAGAGCCGGGATGATCCGAACAACGCTCTTTGCCCTCGCCGTACTTTTGGCCACTTCAGCGGCGCAAGCCCAGTGCCGTCAAGCGCTTGCCCTCGGCCTTGATGTCTCGGGCTCTGTAGATGCGCGTGAATACCGATTACAACTTGACGGGCTTGCAACCGCTCTGACCTCAGATGACGTGCGCGCGGCGTTTCTTGCCCTGCCAGAAAGGCCCGTGCGGTTGATGATCTACGAATGGAGTGGGCTTTCTAACCAGAGGATCATCACCCCCTGGACCACAATCCGCTACGGCGCAGAACTTGATCAGATCGCCGCGAATTTGCTCAGCACGAACCAGCGCTTCACCAACGACGCCACCACCGCCATCGCAGCCGCCATGTTGTTCGGCGCAAGCCAGTTGGCGCAACAGTCCGAGTGTTGGAAAAAGACGTTGGACATTTCAGGTGACGGTCCTGCGAATGTTGGGGCGCACCCGCAGGCCATCACCGAAGAGATGCTGGGCGAGATGACAATCAACGGTCTGGTTATCGGCCCCAAATCTCGCGCCAACACCACCAAGAACCTGAACAACGTCAAATCCCTGCTCACCTACTACAGCGAGTTTGTTCTACGCGGTCCCGGCGCCTTTGTTGAAAGCTCCGACAAACATAAGGACTTTGCCGAGGCCATGCGCCGCAAACTGATCCGGGAGTTACGCCTCCCGAACCTATCTTTGTTGCGCCCCACAAAGTGAATGCACAGCGCTGAAACCTGCCTCAGTCTCAGTAAATGTACCGAATCTGATCGGCCCAGTAGCGTTCCACCCGGCGCAGCGATGACGTGATCGTGTCGATCCCATCATGGCCAATCACGCCTTTGCTCTCCAACCCCTCCGCATGACGCTCAAAGAGCGCTGCCACCACGTCCCGAATGCCGCGCCCCTTTTCGGTCAGGCGCACGCGCACCGAGCGGCGGTCAATCTCACAGCGCTGGTGGTGCATATAGCCGGTGTCGACCAGCTTCTTGAGGTTGTAGCTGACATTGCTGCCCTGATAATACCCGCGCGACTTAAGCTCACCGGCGGTCACTTCATTGTCGCTGATGTTGAACAACAACAGCGCCTGGACCGCGTTGATATCAAGGATACCCACGCGCTCAAATTCATCCTTGATCACGTCCAGCAAAAGCCGGTGCAACCGCTCGACCAGCGCCAGCGCATCAAGGTAGTTTGTGAAAAACCCGTCGCCCGTCATCTGCGAGGGCATGTTTGACTGAAAACTCATTATACATCTCCGTGCGATACTGCTCGGCGATGGGTTTGGCGGAAAATGCCCAATATTCAGTTAAATACGCGCAATAACGTCTAAAATGCCGCAGACTTGGGCGCGCTGCTCTCTAAAATACGCGAGATGATGCTCCTGAACTTCTCCGGCGCATGATCCTGTCCGCTGATCCAGATATAGAGATCCTGATCGTTTTCTTCCAAAAGCGCCTCATAGAGATCAAGCTCTTTCGCGCTCATCCCTGCGAGATGCGCCTCGGCAAAGCGCATCAGAAGAATATCCATTTCCTTGGTGCCGCGTCGCATTGAGCGCATGTGCAGCCGTTTCAAACGGGTGTGACCGTCTTCACTCAACCGGCTGCTCTCGCACAGAGGACCGTAAGCTGCGCTCCAGCATCGCAAGCCGGTCCGCAGACGCGGTGATCTGCGCGCGCAGGTCGCGCATGTCCTGCAGAATATTGGCCACATCAGGGTTGCCGCCGTTGCGCTCATCCGGGCCATCCGGCGCATCGCCTTCCCCGCTGATCAGCCACAGCAAAGACACGTTCAGAACCCCCGCGAGCATCGAAAGCTTGTTGGCGCGTGGCTCATTCAGATCATCTTCCCAAGCGCGCAGCGTCTTGAGCTTGATCCCCAGACGTCGCGCCAATTCTTCCTGCGTCATGCCGGCCACCTCGCGGGCGCCTGCCACACGATCCCCAAATGTCGTCGCTTCGGGGTTATACCAGTCGTCTTTGCTCGGTGCGTTCATGTTTCACTCTCCAGGCTCCAGGGTCTTGCTTGCACGTAACCCGCAATGTTGTCTTGAACCCAATCCGCGCTCTTACTAAGACAGCCGAAGACCCAATTCCACCTGGAGCGCGACATGAATCCTCTTTCCGCGACACTTTCACGCGTGAAACCCTCGCCCACCATGGCCATCTCGGCCCTGGCGATGGAGAAAAAGGCCGCTGGCGAAGACGTCATCGGCCTGAGCGCAGGGGAGCCGGATTTCCCCACGCCGGAAAACATCCGCGCCGCAGGCATTCGCGCCATCGAAGAGGGCAAAACGCGGTACACTGCGCCCGATGGCATTCCGGAGCTGAAGCAGGCCGTCTGTGACAAGTTCAAGCGTGACAATGATCTCAACTACACTCCCTCACAGGTGAGTATTGGCTCAGGTGGTAAACAAATCCTTTACAACGCCCTGATGGCCACGCTGAACCCCGGCGATGAGGTGATCATTCCAGCGCCTTATTGGGTGAGCTATCCCGATATGGTCCTCCTCGCGGGCGGCACGCCGGTGATCGTCGAGGCCGGGATTGAGACCGGATTCAAACTCAGCCCCGAGGCATTGGAAGCGGCGATCACGCCGAAAACCCGCTGGTTTATCTTCAATTCTCCCTCCAACCCCACCGGGGCGGGCTATGCCTGGGACGAGCTCAGGGCGCTCACCGATGTGCTGATGCGCCACCCGCATGTATGGGTGATGACCGATGACATGTATGAGCACCTCGCCTATGGCGACTTCAAATTCTGTACGCCTGCACAAGTGGAACCCGGGCTCTATGACCGTACTTTGACTTGCAACGGCGTCTCCAAGGCCTATGCCATGACCGGCTGGCGCATCGGCTATGCGGCAGGTCCCGAGGTTCTCATCGGGGGCATGCGAAAGATCCAGTCGCAATCGACCTCCAACCCCTGCTCTGTCAGCCAATGGGCCGCCGTCGAAGCGCTTAACGGCACGCAGTACTTTATTGCGCCACATAACGAGATGTTCGTGCGCCGCCGGGATCTCGTGGTTGGCATGCTGAATGAGATTGACGGTGTCACCTGCCCCACACCTGACGGGGCCTTCTACGTCTATCCTTCGATCGCCGGTTTGATTGGCAAAACCTCTGCCAAAGGCGTGAAGATAGAAAATGACGAGGCCTTTGCCACCGCCCTTCTGGATGAGACCGGCGTTGCCGTGGTCTTTGGCGCGGCCTTTGGTCTGTCACCCAATTTCCGTGTCAGCTACGCCACATCGGATGAAGCGTTGAAAGAGGCCTGCACCCGGATACAGGACTTTTGCAGCAAACTGCGCTAAGCCTTGATCTAACAATCTGATTTCGGAGCCAAATGTGAGCGGCGAGCTTCCAGACTATTACTTCCGTGTCCGCGACAACGGCGCCTTCGTCTTTCGCGTAGACACCGAAAACCGTCAGCGCCGCATTGAGATGGACCAGATTGCGGTGGTCAACATCCGCAATGGTCAGATCAAACCACATGGTGATCGGGAACTAAGCGAAGAGGATCTGAGCGCCATCCAGACCTGGATGGACGAGCGCAGTGCGTTATTGGCCAGGCGCGACATCGACGATATCCATCGCGCAGTGGATTACCTCAACACCACCACCCATTGGGCCCAGTCGCGCGCCAGTGATGAAGATCTCGAACAGGTCACAGATGCGCTTTTACTGGCCATGCACGACCTGCGCTCGGTTCTGGTGCGCAAAAAGGCGGATCGGCTGTTGGCTAGGGATGATGAAGACTAAAGTCTGTAACCTCACTAAATCATTTTAAATCAATCGCTTGAAAGACGGTCTCGAAGTGCGGTTTTGAGCACTTTCCCGTAGTTATTCTTCGGTATATCCTCGACAAAAACATAGGCCTTGGGTCGCTTGAACCGCGCGATATTTGCAAGGCAATGGGCATCAAGCGTCGCCTCATTCAAGCCCTTTCTATGCGCCACGACAAAGGCCACCACCTCTTCACCCCATTGCTCAGAGGGACGCCCGATCACCGAGGCCTCAATGACGTCAGGATGGGCCAAAAGCACCTCCTCTACCTCGCGTGGATAGATATTCTGCCCGCCAGAAATGATCATATCCTTGGAACGATCCACCAGCGTCAGATACCCCTCATCATCCAGATGCCCCATATCGCCCGTGCGCAACCACCCATCGCGCAGCGTCTCGGCCGTTGCCGTGGGGTTTTGCCAATACCCCGGCATCACCAGGTCACCTCGCACCTCAACCTCACCAATCTGACCGGACTTCAATATTGCGCCAGAACCATTTGTAATCCTGAGAGAAACGCCGCTCTGAGCTTGCCCCACTGTGGTAAGTTTCCGCCCCGCCACAATATCTTCCCGACCAAGCGCGGTGATCCCCATCGGTGCCTCACCCTGCCCGTAGATTTGCAGAAACACAGGCCCAAACTGCGCAAGCGCGGCGCGCAAATCCACCTCATAGAGCGGTGCACCCCCGAGCACGACGCTGCGCAACCCTTGGCCATTGCGTCCCGCCTCTTGCGCCCAAGCCGTCAGGCGAGTGAGCATCGTTGGCGCCGCAAAGAAGTGCAGCCTGTCATAATGCACCGCCAGATCAAGCAGCTCCTCCGGATCAAACCCGCCAGACACCTGCACCACATGCCGCGCGCCTTTGAGCACATGCACCAACGCATATAGCCCCGCGCCGTGGCTCATCGGCGCGGCATAAAGTGTGGTATCGTCCGGCGTGACCTCATCGACCGAGACCAGATAGCTCTCGGTCATCACCTGCAACATACCGTGGGTGATCTGCACCCCTTTGGGTCGTCCTGTTGTGCCGGAGGTGTAAAACAGCCAGGCTAAATCACCTGAAGCGCGCGCTGCAACGTCCGAGATTGGCGCACTATCAAGCCTGCTGGGATCAACCACATCCACAGCATCGTGCAGAGCCTCCGCCTGCGCGCCCGTCGACACACACAGTTCAGCCCCGGCGTTGTCCAAAATCCAAGCCGCCTCTTTGCCATGCAGCCGCGCATTGATCGGTACCGCCACCAGCCCCGCATACCAGATGCCGAAGAGCGAAATGAGGTAATCGGGATGATTGCTCATAAATATCGCCACCCGATCACCAGGTTTCAGGCCTCGCGCCAAAAATGCCCCGGCCATGCGTGCCGCCCGATCACGAAACCCGACATAGTCACTGACCATATCATGTCCATAAAAGATCGCCGGGGCCGCACCCCGCGCCTTTGCCTGATCTTCCAGCCAGCCCGCAATATTCATGAACGTGCCCTCCAAGGTCACAAAATCACCTGAAGCGTCCTCCGGCAATCCATCTCACTTGCGAATTCTCAGGTAAAATCAGGCGCAAACCGCGTAAAGTGGACGTAGCGTCACCTTTTTTGGAATTCCCCCTCGCAATCGGGCGGCAAATGCGCCAAATTCCTAGGCAATTCCGCGCTTTTCAAGGGATGACGCATCCCCTATAAGCGCCCAAAAAAGACGCAAAGCCTTGGGGACAGGGCAAACATGCAAGGTTCGAGGATACAGGATGCCGAATAAATCGCACGAGGCGGATGTCGCCTTTATCAAGGCCCTGGCAGAAGTGCTTCAAGACAACGACCTGACAGAGCTTGAGGTCAAGCGTGATTACGGCGCCGATGATGCCCTCAATGTCCGCGTCAGCCGCAAACAAAAAGTCGTGGCGCAAGTGGCTGCCGCGCCGGTTGCAGCCCCTGCAGCCGCGCCAGCCGCCCCGGCACCAGCCGCCGCCGCGCCCGCAGCAGAGGCGAGCCAGGCTGAAGATCCCGCAAGTCATCCCGGCGCCGTGACCTCGCCCATGGTCGGCACCGTTTACATGCAGGCCGAACCCGGCTCTCCGGCCTTTGTGTCCGTAGGCGATCAAGTGTCAGAGGGCGACACGCTTCTCATCGTCGAAGCGATGAAGACCATGAACCACATCCCTGCCCCCCGCGGGGGCACCGTCAAACGCATTCTGGTTGAAGACGGCGCGGCCATCGAATTTGGCACGCCCCTCATGATCATCGAGTAGGCCGGACATGTTCGACAAAATCCTTGTGGCCAACCGTGGCGAGATCGCGCTCCGCGTGATCCGCGCTGCACGTGAGATGGGCATAAAAACCGTCGCTGTGCATTCCACGGCTGATACTGATGCCATGCATGTGCGCATGGCCGATGAAAGTGTTTGTATTGGCCCTCCGCCAGGCACGGACAGTTATCTCTCAATCCCCGCGATCATCGCCGCCTGCGAAGTGACCGGCGCACAGGCCATTCACCCTGGCTATGGGTTCTTGTCGGAAAACGCTAATTTCGTGCAGATCGTCGAGGACCACGACCTCACGTTCATCGGCCCAACCGCCAAGCATATTCAGGTCATGGGCGACAAGATCACCGCCAAAGACACAATGAAAGAGCTGGGCGTGCCTTGCGTTCCGGGATCTGACGGCGGTGTGCCAGACTTGGAGACAGCACGCGCGCTGTGCAAAGACATCGGCTATCCGGTGATCGTCAAGGCCACGGCAGGTGGCGGCGGGCGTGGCATGAAAGTGGCGCAAACCGCCGATGACATCGACATGGCGTTTCAAACCGCCCGGTCAGAGGCCAAAGCCGCTTTTGGCAATGACGAGGTCTATATCGAAAAATACCTCACCACGCCGCGCCACATCGAGATTCAGGTCTTTGGCGATGGCAAGGGCAAGGCGGTGCATCTGGGCGAGCGCGACTGCTCCTTGCAGCGCCGCCACCAGAAGGTCCTCGAAGAGGCTCCCGGCCCCTGCATTTCCGAAGAGGAACGCACCCGCATTGGCAAGATCTGCGCCGATGCCGTGGCCAAGATCGACTATGCCGGCGCAGGTACAATCGAATTCCTTTACGAGAACGGTGAATTCTATTTCATCGAAATGAACACGCGCCTGCAGGTGGAACACCCCGTCACCGAGGCTATTTTCGGTGTCGATCTGGTACGCGAGCAAATCCGCGTCGCCGCAGGTCTGCCGATGTCTTTCAATCAGGACGACCTGAGCATCAATGGCCACGCTATTGAAGTGCGCATCAACGCCGAAAAACTTCCCGAGTTTGCCCCGCGCCCTGGCACAATCAGCCAGTTTCACGCACCCGGCGGGTTGGGCGTGCGTATGGATTCCGCCCTTTATGACGGCTACACGATCCCACCCTATTACGACAGCCTGATTGCCAAGCTGATCGTGCACGGGCCCGACCGCGCCTCTGCACTGGCGCGTCTGGACCGCGCTTTGGGGAACTGATCGTCGACGGTGTCGAGACCACCGTGCCGCTCTTCCATGCGCTTTTGCAGGAAAATGACGTTCTGGATGGATCGTACAATATTCACTGGTTGGAACACTGGTTAGAAACCAACCTGCAGGACTGAGCCTCTTCAGATTCCCTTATCAGCAATCAGGTGAGCCACAAACGCCTCTTTTTTTGTCGCCACCGAAGTGCGTTCTTTGATTATTTCATCGAACAGCCTAGCATCATTGTCACGCACCACGGGGCATCGCCCCACTTTTTTAGCTACACAGGGACATGTGCTCATGGCCCAGAACGGAGACGGTCTCGTCCCGGAAATACTGCTGCGCGCTTATGCGACCGGCATCTTTCCCATGGCGGAATCCCGCGACCATGATGAGCTTTTCTGGGTGGATCCCAGCCGTCGTGGTGTGCTGCCGCTCGATGGGTTTCACACCTCCCGCTCGTTGGCCAGGCGCATCAGGCGCGCAGAATATAGCGTCAGCCTGAATCAGGATTTCCAAGGCGTGCTCGAAGCCTGTGCAGATCGCCCAAACACCTGGATCAGCCACGAAATTCAGGCACTCTATTCAAACCTGTTTAGGCTTGGGCACGCTCACTCTCTTGAAATCTGGCAAGACGAGGCCCTGTCCGGTGGTGTCTATGGTGTCACCCTTGGGGGCGCGTTTTTTGGCGAAAGCATGTTTTCGCGACGCACAGATGCCTCAAAGCTGGCGCTGGCGCATCTCGTCAATCACCTGCGTCGCTGTGGCTTTACTCTGTTCGACACACAGTTCCTCACCCCTCATCTGGCCCGGCTGGGTGCCATCGAGATTAGTCGAGCGACCTACAGATCGCATCTGAGCGACGCATTGGACGTAAACGCCGATATCCTGGCGCACCCTCTGGCTTCCACGCTTTAGTCTGTATTATTGCGTCAAACACCGCAGCACCCACACGTCATAACGCGGATGCTCCATCGGATTGAGCGCCGGTGACGACGCAATCATCCATCCCGAAAACACCGGTTTGGTGTCATTTTCCGCGTGGATCGTCAGAAACGCATAGGCATCCCCCGCCGGGTTGCCCACTGGATGACGGCATTCACCCAACTCAATCCGAAGCGAGCTTTGCTGGTGCGATGTGGCGTTGGCCATCTCAATGTCTTGAGTGACGCCGTTGATCTTATCAAGCCAGCGCAAAACAACACCTGTTCCAGGCTCAACTTGTTCCTGAGCCAAGACCGGTGTACTCAGCATCGCACACAACGTCCAAAGGCCCGCACGTCTCATTCACCATTGTCCTCATCGCTCCCTGCGACAAATTTGGTCAGCAGGGAAATCAGGCTGATGGACCCTTGGGTGAACTCGATCTCGTCCCCGGCGGCAAAGTAAAACGGCGATCCTCCGGGAAGAACTTCGACGAAATTCCCGCCCAACAGCCCCTCGGAACTGATCGCGAGAGCACTGTCGTCGGGCACTTCGATATCTTCACGGACACTGATCACCGCGCGCGCGCGGTACGTTTCCGGATCAAGCTCTAGCTCGGTCACGCGCCCCACTTTGACACCGGCCAGCCGGACATCCGTGCCCACATCCACGCCATCCGCGCTGCGAAAGCTTGCGGTCAGAGCATATTCGCTCGGGGCTGCCGAAAAACCGGTCACTTGACCTGCGTAAAACAAAAAGCCCGCGGCCACCGCAAGCACGACGCCGCCCACGGCGACCTCTGTCAGGTTTTCATTGCTCATCGGGTCACCCCGGCCTCACTGCTTTTATCTGGCGTTCGACCATCGAACACCCACTTATTCTGGCGACCACGCCTCATAGTCGCGTCGGTCTTCGGGATCTCCGCGTCGGATCGATCCCGCTGGCGCATAGGCCAGGGCCGTCCCCGTCAGATTTTCCTCATGCGGTTTTTCCCAGGTCTTCCGCGGCAACGGTGCTTCGGTCGGCGGCTCGGCATAAGTATGATGCAACCAGCCATGCCAGTCCGGGCTCACACGGCTCGCCTCAGCCTCACCGTTGAAAATCACCCAGCGCCGCTTGTTCTCCCGATCCCGGTAAAAGATATTGCCCTGATCATCCTCACCCACTTTCACGCCCTTGCGGCGCGTGTGAATAAGCGTGTTCAGCGTGGCACCGTTCCACCAGGTCACAGATCGAAGAAGCGTTGTCAGAAGACCCATGGAGTCCCTCCGGTTTTCCCTATTCCAGATATGCCGCAGATAGCGTCCGAGGTCCAGCCCACGCAATGCCGCAGCGATGGGCAACATGGCTAAACTTTCGCATGCGTGCATTTTCTTTGAGTGAACCGCGCAAGAAGTTCCGAATTTTCTTGCTCATCTGAAATTTCGGTTTGGGAAAAGAAAAGTCAGCTCGCGCTGGCTTCTTCCTTTTTGGAATCCGCATGCACCATCAACGGTGCCGTCTCAGACGTCACGGCCTCTTCGTTGACAACCACTTCCTCGACATTCTCAAGACCTGGCAGGTCAAACATCGTATCAAGCAGGATGTCTTCCAGAATAGAGCGCAACCCGCGAGCACCGGTTTTACGCTCAATCGCGCGTTTGGCGATGGCCACCAATGCATCGTCGGTAAAGCTCAGCTGCACTGTCTCAAGCTCGAACAAACGCTGATACTGTTTGACCAGCGCATTCTTGGGCTGTGTCAGGATCGTAACAAGCGCGTCTTCATCCAGATCTTCCAGTGTCGCGATCACCGGCAGACGGCCGACAAATTCCGGGATCAGACCGAATTTCAGCAGGTCCTCTGGCTCAAGATCCTTGAACACTTCGCCCACATTGCGATCATCCACATCACGCACATCGGCCCCGAAACCCATGGCAGAACCCTTGCCACGTTGGCTGATGATTTTGTCGAGACCGGCAAAGGCCCCGCCGCAGATGAAAAGAATATTCGTCGTATCCACCTGCAGGAATTCCTGCTGCGGATGTTTGCGCCCGCCTTGCGGGGGCACCGCCGCAACAGTCCCTTCCATCAATTTCAGCAGCGCCTGCTGCACACCTTCGCCTGACACATCGCGTGTGATCGAGGGGTTTTCGGATTTGCGCGTGATCTTGTCGACCTCGTCGATATAGACAATGCCGCGCTGAGCACGTTCGACGTTGTATTCGCTGGCCTGCAGAAGTTTCAGGATGATGTTCTCGACGTCCTCACCCACATAGCCCGCCTCAGTTAGCGTCGTGGCATCGGCCATTGTGAACGGCACATCCAGAATACGCGCCAATGTCTGCGCCAGAAGTGTCTTACCGCAGCCTGTGGGTCCGATCAGAAGAATGTTCGACTTCTGCAACTCAATGTCATTCTTGCCCGAATGATTAAGTCGCTTGTAGTGATTGTGCACCGCGACCGACAGAACCCGTTTGGCCATCGCCTGTCCGATCACATAATCGTCAAGCACGTCGCAGATCTCTCGCGGGGTCGGCACACCGTCGGAAGATTTCAAACCGGCTGTCTTGGTCTCTTCACGAATGATGTCCATACAAAGTTCGACGCATTCGTCGCAGATGAACACTGTTGGACCTGCAATCAGCTTGCGCACCTCGTGCTGGCTCTTGCCGCAAAAGCTGCAATACAAGGTGTTTTTACTGTCGCCGCCAGAACTGTTTGCCATCTCTCGTACCTTTCGGGCCTCAAAATTTTCGCCCTGATCCCGCGTCGAACCACGCAGTACCACTTTTACCCAAGACCGTCCCCCTGTGAAGACCGGCGTCCCTAAATTATGCCGCGCAGCTTAAGACAGGTGCAAGAGCACCACAACGCTTAATTCGCATGCAACATCACCCGTCTTCGTCCTCACCCTTGGCGCGATTTTCAACGATCTCATCGATAAGCCCCCATGCCTTGGCGTCTTCGGGAGCCATGAAGTTGTCACGCTCAAGCGCCTCTTCGACTTTCTTCAGTGATTGTCCGGTATGTTTGACATAAATTTCGTTAAGGCGCCGTTTCAGTTTCAGCGTTTCTTCTGCGTGAATCATGATGTCGGTTGCTTGCCCCTGGTATCCACCAGAAGGCTGATGCACCATGATTCGAGAATTTGGCAGCGAAAACCGCATGCCAGCCTCGCCCGCCGTCAAAAGCAGGCTGCCCATGCTCGCGGCTTGGCCGATGACAAGTGTGCTGACCTTGGGGCGTATGTATTGCATCGTGTCATAAATTGACAAACCTGATGTAACAACGCCGCCTGGGCTATTGATATACATGGAAATTTCTTTGGACGGGTTCTCAGCCTCCAAGTGCAGAAGCTGCGCCACGATGAGGCTCGACATGCCGTCGTGCACCGGTCCGTTGAGGAAAATGATCCGCTCTTTGAGCAGTCTGGAAAAAATGTCATAGGCGCGCTCGCCCCGGCTGGTCTGTTCCACAACCATGGGGACCAGTGTGTTCATATAAGTGTCGATGGGATCTTGCATGATGTGCCTGCCTGATATGTGTCGCGCGGCCCTTTGAGCGCCGCTCTCATTCAAAACTGTAGTGGCCCCCATAAGGGGCTGCAAGGGCGCTTGAGTAAATTCCTGCAGAGCCCAAAAAGCCATACTTGACGCGGTGTTTTTCAACCCGGCGCGCCAGTATGTCGCGCCTCAACCTGAAAACGCGACGCATTTCACCCTCGATCCCTCCTGTCAAGTGACGCAAATCCTCGATTTCCGCAGCATAAAGCGTTGAATTTAATAATTTTCCATTAACCAACACTCCCCTGACGCAACCATGCCACCAGCGCTTTGGACCTCCGTAGAAATCTTTGTGCCAAATCAAACTCATGCATTGCTCCCGGCCGCGTGACATTCTAGAAACATCACGTGTTGCGGGACACGACCCACGCCCTTGAGTCTTTCAGATGGGGCAAACTGAGGTGTCCCCATATTTTGACCAACAGGAGGCACCTAGATGGCAGACGCAGCCATTCACGGGCACGGACACGAAGACAATCGCGGGTTTTTCACCCGCTGGTTCATGTCCACCAACCATAAAGATATCGGTATCCTCTACCTTGTCGTGTCGGCATTTGTCGGCCTGATCTCGGTGGCCTTTACCGTCTACATGCGGCTCGAACTGATGGAGCCGGGTGTTCAGTACATGTGTCTGGAAGGCGCGCGCTTTACGGCGGCTGCCGCAGGCGAATGTACGCCAAACGGGCATCTGTGGAACGTTATGATCACCTATCACGGTGTCCTCATGATGTTCTTTGTCGTGATCCCCGCCCTCTTCGGCGGCTTCGGCAATTACTTCATGCCACTGCAGATCGGCGCGCCGGACATGGCGTTCCCGCGCATGAACAACCTCAGCTTTTGGCTCTATGTGACAGGTACATCTCTGGGCGTTGCCTCGCTTTTGGCACCAGGGGGCAATGGCCAACTGGGGTCTGGCGTGGGCTGGGTGCTCTACCCGCCGCTCTCGACCACCGAGCAAGGCATGTCGATGGACCTGGCGATCTTTGCTGTGCACGTCTCGGGCGCAAGCTCGATCCTGGGCGCGATCAACATGATCACCACCTTCCTGAACATGCGGGCACCGGGCATGACGCTTTTCAAGGTGCCGCTCTTCTCATGGTCAATCTTCGTCACTGCCTGGCTGATCCTGCTTTCGCTGCCGGTCCTGGCGGGCGCCATCACGATGCTTCTCACGGACCGGAACTTCGGCACCACCTTCTTTGATCCGGCCGGCGGTGGAGACCCTGTCCTTTACCAACACATCCTATGGTTCTTTGGCCATCCGGAAGTGTACATCATCATCCTGCCGGGCTTTGGCATCATCAGCCACGTGATTGCGACCTTCGCGCGCAAACCTGTGTTCGGCTACCTGCCTATGGTCTGGGCGCTCATCGCTATTGGGGCCTTGGGCTTCGTTGTCTGGGCGCACCACATGTACACAGTGGGCATGTCACTGACACAGCAGTCCTACTTCATGTTGGCCACAATGGTCATCGCGGTGCCAACGGGCGTGAAGGTGTTCAGCTGGATCGCCACCATGTGGCAAGGATCGATAGAATTCAAAACCCCCATGCTCTGGGCGTTTGGGTTCCTCTTCCTCTTCACCGTGGGTGGTGTGACCGGCATCGTACTGTCACAGGCTGGCATCGACAGAGCCTATCATGACACTTACTATGTCGTGGCGCATTTCCACTATGTGATGAGCCTTGGGGCTGTGTTTGCCATCTTTGCCGGCATCTACTTCTACTTCCCCAAGATGACAGGCCGGATGTATCCCGAATGGGCGGGCAAGCTGCACTTCTGGGCGATGTTCATCGGGGCAAACCTGACCTTCTTCCCGCAACACTTCCTGGGACGTCAGGGCATGCCGCGCCGCTACATCGACTATCCAGAGGCGTTTGCGCTCTGGAACTACTGGTCTTCGATCGGCGCGTTCCTGTCCTTTGCCAGCTTCATCTTCTTCTTCGGTGTGATCGCCTACTCGCTCTTCCGGGGCGCGCGGGTAACGGAAAACAATCCGTGGAACGAATATGCAGACACGCTGGAATGGACCCTGCCGTCCCCTCCGCCGGAGCACACGTTCGAGATCCTGCCCAAGCAGGAAGACTGGGACAAACAACCAGCGCACTAAAAGCGGCGTGACAAAGGTAAGCAAGGCCCCCGTACAGTTCGGGGGCCTTTTTCGTTGGTTGTGTCGCCGTGTCATTCCGCACATGCTCCTTGCGCGGGTACAGTGTGCAACACGCGTCTTGCCAGGGCGAAACCCAGAAAACGCGCCCATAGACCACGTCAAAAACCCCAAGTTGTGGTCTGCAATCGCGCCTTTAAGGTTCGGTTTGAACAAGTTCACCTAAGCCCATGGGCAACCGACGAAGAGAATGAGCGGTGAGAGCACAACCAATACCGGGAAAGCATTGTCCGATGGGGAAACCTGACGCATCCATACCCCGGTGCATCTCACGCAGTCAGCTTCGACAAAAATGAGGATTGGCATTCGGATCGCCTTCGATTCTGCAATTGCGGTTTTGGCCCACGTCTTGGGTTGTCCCTGCCCTGGTCACAGCACCTCTCATACTTTTTAAAAAGTGACGATGTTGGAGGGTGCCTGGCGATGGCATTTTTTGCAATCCAATGTCCCCAACAAAAAAAGGGACCGCCCGAAGGCGGCCCCTCAATCTCATGCAACGTGCCGAGTGGCTTACATCATGCCGCCCATGCCGCCCATGTCGGGCATGCCGCCACCAGCGCCAGCGCCCTCTTTGGCAGGCTTGTCGGCGACCATGGCTTCAGTAGTGATCAGCAGACCCGCGATTGAGGCTGCGTCTTCCAGAGCTGTGCGCACAACTTTGGCCGGGTCAATCACGCCGAACTTGAACATGTCACCATATTCCTCGGTTTGCGCATTGAAGCCGAACGAGTCGTCGCTGGATTCGCGGATCTTGCCCGCAACGACGGAGCCGTCCACACCAGAGTTCTCGGCGATCTGACGCAGAGGTGCTTCAAGTGCCTTGCGCACGATTGCGATACCGTTGTTCTGGTCGCTGTTGGCACCTTCGACGCCTTCAAGCTTCTTGGCGGCTTGAACCAGAGCCACCCCACCGCCAACAACGATGCCTTCTTGCACGGCCGCACGGGTCGCGTTCAGGGCGTCATCGACACGGTCTTTGCGCTCTTTCACTTCGACCTCGGTCATGCCGCCCACGCGGATAACAGCCACGCCGCCTGCGAGTTTCGCAACACGCTCTTGCAGCTTTTCACGGTCGTAGTCAGACGTGGTTTCTTCGATCTGGCCACGGATCTGGGATACCCGGGCTTCGATTTCGGCTTTCTCGCCAGCACCGTCGACAACGGTTGTCTCGTCCTTGGTGATCTGCACTTTCTTGGCCGAGCCGAGCATATCCATTGTGACATTCTCAAGCTTCATGCCCAGATCTTCGGAGATGACCTGACCACCTGTCAGGATCGCGATGTCCTGCAGCATGGCTTTGCGGCGGTCGCCGAAACCAGGGGCCTTGACAGCAGCGATTTTCAGGCCGCCGCGAAGTTTGTTGACCACGAGGGTTGCCAGCGCTTCGCCTTCCACGTCTTCCGCAATGATCAGCAGAGGCTTTTGCGACTGAATGACCGACTCAAGGAGTGGCACCATCGGCTGCAGCGACGAGAGTTTCTTCTCGTGCAGCAGGATCATGCAGTCTTCGAGTTCTGCTGTCATCTTGTCAGCGTTGGTCACGAAGTATGGTGACAGGTAGCCACGGTCAAACTGCATACCTTCGACAACATCGGTCTCGGTTTCCAGACCTTTGTTTTCCTCAACAGTGATGACACCTTCGTTGCCAACCTTTTGCATCGCACCAGCAATTTGCTGACCGATTTCAGCTTCACCGTTGGCCGAGATGGTGCCGACTTGCGAGACTTCTTCGCTGTCTTTGACTTCGCGAGATGCGTTTTTGATCGACTCAACCACTTTCGACGTGGCCAGGTCGATGCCGCGCTTAAGGTCCATCGGGTTCATGCCCGCGGCCACGGCTTTCATGCCTTCTTTAACGATGGCTTGCGCCAGAACAGTCGCAGTTGTCGTGCCGTCACCGGCTTCGTCATTGGTGCGGCTGGCGACTTCTTTCACCATTTGCGCGCCCATGTTCTCGAACTTGTCTTCCAGCTCGATTTCCTTGGCAACCGACACACCGTCTTTGGTGATGCGCGGTGCGCCGAAGGATTTGTCCAGAACCACGTTGCGGCCTTTGGGGCCGAGGGTCACTTTGACCGCATCGGCCAGAATGTTGACGCCGCGCAGCATTTTGTTGCGGGCATCTGTATCAAATTTCACGTCCTTGGCAGACATATGAGTCTCTCCTGACTGGTCTTTAAGAATGTTGTTGCGAAGCGATTAGGCCTGAACGCCCAGGATGTCGCTTTCTTTCATGATCAACAGCTCTTCGCCGTCGATGGTGATCTCGGTGCCCGACCATTTGCCGAACAGGATGCGATCGCCGGCTTTGACAGCCATATCGATCAGTTCACCGTTGTCCTTGCGCGCGCCGTCGCCACAGGCAACAACTTCGCCTTCACTTGGTTTTTCCTTGGCGCTGTCTGGAATGATCAGACCACCAGAGGTTTTCTCTTCGCTCTCAACGCGACGCACAAGCACGCGGTCATGTAGCGGTTTAAATGCCATCTTCTTTGGCTCCTTGGCTCAAAGTTACTCCCTTTAGGTCTCATGACCTCGTTAGCACTCACCTCAGATGAGTGCCAACGGCGCATAGCTAAGGATCAATTCTTTCCGAGTCAACATCTCAGCCAGGAATTTTTTGCGCCCTTAGATTGCGGTATTCGATCCAAGCGCATAGGTTAACAAAACCATAAAAACAAAGGATAAAGCGATGCGGCGCTTTTGGGCAATTTTGGCTTTTGTCTTTGGGGTTTTACCGATCACAGCCCTGGCGCAGGATGTCTGCGGCGGTGAGGACCTGATCGACCTGATGCCATCGCAAGAGCGTCAGGCCCTGCTGGATGACGTCGCGCGAGAACCTTACGCCGAGGGGCTTTTATGGCGCGCCACCAAGGGCGATATAGTGATCGAGTTCTTTGGCACTTACCATTTCCGCCATGCCCAGACCGATGCACATCTGGAGCGGCTGAAACCCATGATTGAGGCCGCCGATACGGTCTATCTGGAAATATCCAACGCGGATCAGAGCAAGATGGAACGCGAAATGGCCAGCGATCCGGCGCTGATGTTCATCACCGAAGGGCCGACATTGGTGGACCTTTTGGGTGAGGAAGACTGGAAAGCCTTTTCCGAGGCCATGCGCGAGCGCAACATTCCCGGCTTCATGGCAGCCAAGTTCAAGCCCTTTTGGGCCACGATGATGCTAGGCATCGGCCCGTGCGAGGCGCGCTCCGGCGCACTTGAGGATCGCGGCATCGACGTTCTGGTGGGCGAATACGCAGAAGCTCAAGGGACAGGCAGCCAATCACTGGACGACTTTGTTGCCCTTCTGAAGATGCTCGATGAGGACCCGCTTGAACAGCAACTCAACCTTATCCGCCTTACGCTGGCCTGGCCTGGGAATGTCGATGACATGTCCTACACCATCCGCGAACGGTATCTGGCCGAAGAGATCGGCCTTACATGGGCCTTCTCCAAAGCGGTATCGCTCAAATATGGCGGCCCCACCGCCGAGGCGGACTTTGCCCGATTCACCGAGCTTCTGCTCGAAGACCGCAACCGCAAATGGGTCGACACACTTGTGGCCAATACCATGCCCGGCGAACAGGTGTTCGTCGCCTTTGGAGCCGGCCACTTGCCCGGAGAGATCGGTGTCCTATGGATGCTAGAGCAGGAAGGCTTTGCCATCGAGCGGCTGGAGATGTGAAGCCAGGTTGGGTGGGCGTTAGATAGTTGGTCAAAGCGTTCGACCAAAAACCTGGACCACAGCTTTTGGACGAACGCAGTGCGATATATGAGGTGCCTAACCCCCGGTTTCAGCGCCACTTGTTCGAATTTTCTTTAACCAGGTTTGTGAGACAGGTGGCCGCAGTTCGTTTGCGGGAGAGAAAACAGAAATTTTCGGAAATTGGGACGTGCCCGTGCAGCGAACGTCACTCAACCAAAACCAAGCCTTTGAACCGTTCCAGCGCCACCTCGCGAGCCGCCGCGGCGATCCGTGCCACCACCTGACGGTGGGCCGCGCGCTTGCGCCATACCACTCCGATGGAACGCGTGAACAGGTCGTTGCGAAAAGAAAGGATGGCCACGTCTCTGCTATCGGGTGCCACTTCCGAACGCACGTATAGTGCTGGCAGAAAACTCATACCCATATTGAGCACCGTCATCTGGCGGAGCGCATCCAGGCTCGTGCCTTCATATTCTTGGCGCACATGCGCCCCCACTTCTTCGCAAAGCGATACAATCTGATTGTGCAGCACATAAGACCGCGACAATGTCAGTATGTCCTGCCCCGCCAAATCTGCACCACGCACCTGCGTCTGCTGCGCAAGCGGATGATCCTGCGCCACGGCCAGCTTGAGAGGTTCGCGGAACAAACGCTCCACCTGCAAATCCCCGGATTGCACGGGAAGCTGGGTGAGGATGATGTCATGCACCCCAGCCACCAGTTCCTCCTGCAGCACCACTGGGGCGGCATCCCGGATGATCACTTTGAGAGTTGGATAAGCCTGTCGCAATCGGCGCGTCAGATAGGGCAAAAAATACGGCCCCAATGTTGGGGTTGAACCAAGCCGGATCGTGCCACCCACCCCTTCACGCGCGTCGCGCGCCAGAACGTGCATGGCATCAACATCATCCAGCACCTTGCGCGCCAGCGACAGCACTTCGCGCCCGCCCGGTGTCAGAACAGCCCCCCGACGACCGCGCTCAACCAGATCAAGCCCAAGCGCCGCCTCCAGATTGACAATCTGCTGGCTGAGCGATGGCTGGCTGATCCCTGATCGCTCCGCTGCTTTTCTGTAATGTCCGGTCTCTGCCAGCGCTGCAAAATAGCGCAACTGTCGCAATGTCACCTGCTCCAACATGAAACTGCACCCTTTCCTTGGCCTGCCTCACCATTAGATAGGTTTTTCAAATCAAAATTTCAGGTTCAATAGGATTTTTTGTGATTATTGCGCACCCATATGATCCTCAGTGTATTACTCCAACAGGACAGAGGTCCCAACTCAGATGAGAAAAGTCTCACCCAAGTCTCTCCAGACCCGCATAGACACGTTACGTCGCCGTCACCGCGAACTGGATGACCGCATTTCCACTGCGCAATCTCACAAGGCGCCGGATTTCACTCAGATCAAACAGCTCAAACAGGAAAAACTGGGCCTGCGCGACGCCATCCGCATGACCCAGAGCCTTTTGGCGCGCCTGCATGCGAAGAAAACCAAGCACTGCTGGCAAACGCAATTCCACTCGGGGTAGCGCGGCGCGCCCACTCACAGGAACTCCTGTCGTATCGGGTCCAAGCAGGGGAGATGCGGACCTGACACGCTGCACCGCGGCGGCGGTGCCAAGAGGTTCGGATCCGGGGTATCGGGCCTGGATCCGAACTTCCTCTTGCAAATGACACTTGGCGGACCCGCTTGCCTGACTGTCGCATTCCGCCTTTCGCTCACATAACGGGCCATGCTATTCCCGGGCCAAACAGTGTCCCGAGGATCGCCCTCATGTCGAACGAAATCCGCCTTGCTTTTGAGCACCCGTCTGCCCGTGCCGATGCCACAGCGCCCGACGGCCCACTGGATCGCATTTCCGTGCGCGATCACGTGGTTGAGGTTGAGATTGGCGCGTTTCAGGCCGAACGCGGCATCACGCAACGTGTGTCTTTCAACGTGGTGGTCGAAGTGCGCCCGTTGGATGTTGCCATTGACGACGATGTGGATCGCATCCTCAGCTATGACCGCGTGACCGAGGCCATTGCCGCCGAACTGGCGGCCGAGCGCCTGAACCTGCTGGAAACTCTCGCCGAGCGTATTGCCGAACGCATCCTGCTGGAACCCCAGGCCGTGCGCACCTTTGTGCGGATCGAAAAGCTGGATCGTGGTCCCGGCGCTTTAGGTGTTGAGATCGTACGCTCAGTCGCCGATCTGGCCACCAAACCGGTGGGCCACCTTCCCGACATCACACCGCATCCGCATGTGGTCTATCTCTCAAATCAGGCCATTCGCTCGCCCAACCTCGCCCGCTGGCTGGATCAGCTGGAAGCCCGCGCGGAACCTGTGATCCTCTGCGTGGGCCATGCCGAAGTGCCCAGTCCCAAAACCGGTCACAAGATGACCCAGCGGCGCGTGGACCTCCTGGCGCTGGAGCAAAACGCCTGGATGCTGGCCGGGCGGGATGATCGCTGCGTCGTGGTCAACACTCGAACCGAGCTCGACTGGGCGATGAAGAATGATCAGATCAGCGTCTGGGCCCCGTCCAAGATCGTGCTGGATGCTGTCGACGGCCCCAAGACCGGCCCCGATGATCCGGTTGCCCTCGCGGCTTGGTTTGCCGGGCATATGGACGCCTCTGACCTGCTCTTGATCGGAGAGGCCCCGCCCGAACGCTCCCCCGTGCCGGTTCTGGTGCAGGATATCGCGCAATCCGGGTTATGACTCCGAAGACCAAGCCGATGCGCTACTACCGCCCTCTGCCCCAATGTGATCACGCACGCCCCAAAACAGCCCTGCCATTGGCCGGGGGCTGGTGCTGGTTTGATGCGGTTGAGGTCATCAGCCGGGAAGACCCGTCACACACCATACAGGCCTATGACTTGCCGCGCGATGTTGCCAAGCGCCTCAGCGCGCCGCGCCTGCCCATCGCCGGGCTGGGCTTTGATGCCCCGCGCCTCATGGGCATCCTCAACGTTACACCAGACAGCTTTTCCGACGGGGGTAAACACAATGATCGGGACGCGGCCCTCAGTCATGCACGAGAGATGATCCGTCATGGGGCTGACATCATTGATATCGGCGGTGAATCCACTCGCCCAGGCGCCAAAGAAGTTTCCTTAGACGAGGAAATCCGCCGCACAGCCCCAGTGATCGAGGCCCTGCGCTCGGAAAGCAGAATTCCAATTTCAATCGACACACGCAAAACCGAGGTGGCGCGCGCGGCACATGCTGCTGGCGCATCTCTTGTGAATGACGTGGCAGGGTTCACTTTTGATGCGAACCTTGCGCCTTTTTGTGCTGAGGCTGACCTGCCCGTGTGCGTGATGCATGCCCAGGGCACACCCGACATCATGCAAAAGGATCCGCGCTACGACAATGTGGCGCTGGATGTCTATGACTACCTGAACGCCCGTATCGAGACGCTGATGGCGATTGGCATCCCACGGACGCACATCATTGTGGACCCTGGCATCGGGTTTGGAAAAACACTGGAACACAACCTCACATTGCTGCAAAACCTGTCACTTTTTCACGGCTTGGGCTGCCCCATCCTGCTGGGTGCGTCGCGCAAGCGGTTCATCGGCACCATCGGTGGTACGGAAGATGCAGGATCCCGCCAGGCCGGTTCATTGGCCGTTACATTGGCCGGCGTCGCACAGGGCATCCAGCTTCACCGCGTGCATGATGTCACCGAAACCGCCGAGGCTCTTAGGCTGTGGACAGCGACCACCCGGGTGATTTGAGTATTTCAGGAACGATGAAAGCTGTTTCACTGTTCTGAAAATACTCAATCACATCGCTCAAAAAGCTTAGCTGCGGCCGGAAAAGAGGCGCCTCAGCGCGCCAAGCTGACTAAGAGCTACACCCGCCAGGATCAGTGTTAACCCCAGATACAGGCTGGGCGGCAGGGCTTCATTGAGAATGACCGCCCCGAAGATCACCGACCATATGGGCACTTGATAATTTACCAGGCTCATGAAAACCGGACCTGCCTCTCGGATCACCTGTACGAGCAAAATCTGCGCCAGGCCCGTGGGCAGGAGACCGAGGTAGATCAGCGCCCAAAAGCTCACGCCTTGCGGCATCTCGGGCCAGCCCTCCGTTGCAATCGCATAAGGCGTGAAGAGCAGAGCCGCGACCAGCAAGACCGCCGCGGCCAGCGCCAGCCGGTTCACCTCCGGACAAAGCCGAGTGAAGATCGACCCAACCGCATAGCACGCCGCAGCACCAACACAGGCCAGCTTGGCCAGGGACTCAAATTCCGCGCCAGTGGAGGCGAACGCTGCTGGCCCGATGAGCACGATGACCCCAATGGTTCCGGTGGCAAAACCCACCAATCGGCGCAGGCTCATGGACTCACCGGGGACAAAGATATGCGCCAGCGGCAGAATAAAGAGCGGCACCACCGCCATGCACACCCCGGCAAAGCCCGAAGCAACCACCTGCTGTCCCCAACTGAGCAAGGCAAAGGGCACCGCATTCGAGAAAACGCCCATGGCAAAAATGAAGGCCCAAAGCTTGCCTGCGCCCGCGCCGGTCACGCGTGGCAGCCCTGCGCCAAGAGCTGTTGTCAGAACAAGCAGACACGCCGCGCCCAGGGACAGCCGCACCGCCACCAGCGTCAAAGGCCCCACGCCCTCCAGCGCAAGGGTGACAAACATGAAAGACGCCCCCCAGATCATGCCAAGCGCGATCAGGCGCAGCCAGTTGGCGGCAGAAATCCCGGTCATTCTAAAAACACCACAGCCAGCAAGACAAAGATCACCGTCCAAAGGACAGCGGGATCCCGAAGAAAACTCCAATTTTGTTTTGGGACCATGCCCGAAAATTTTGACGGCGGCTCCATAACTCCGACCCGCCATCTGGTGTGGACCTTGGCAAAGCCGGACCTGGCGAAAAAGTCTTCTCTGGTGTCCCCCAGATTCCAGACAGTCGCATCAAGATTGTGAGCTTCGAATTCTTCTGCAAGCGACTTGCCCCAGTTCAAAAGGGCCTGTCCCACCCCTTTCTTGCGAAATTCCGGCCGAACGTGGATATCGAAAATCTCAAACCCACCTCCGGTATTGGCGGAATCCGCCATGACGACATACCCCGCAAATACCCCGTCCACTTCGGCGACCTGCACAAGTCGCGCCTCATCGACCTTGGTCTGCGCGTCGATGCAATTCGCAATATATGGCTCATAGAACGCGTCAAATGAATCTTCGCTGAAAGCAAACGGCATCTGTCCGCGATGACGCTCAAATGTTTCGCGACACCCTTCAAGGATCATCGCAAGATCATCGCGGGTCGCGGGACGCAGCTTTATCTCAGGGGTATCTTGCACAATAATCCTTCAGACCAAAAAAGGGCGCCCCTGATGTCGGACGCCCTTCCCGACCCATGTCTCTGTCAGATCAGTTCTTTTCCTGATCCACAAGCTTGCCCGCCGAGATCCAGGGCATCATGGCGCGAAGCTTTTCGCCCACTTCCTCGATCTGGTGTGCGTCGTTCATGCGGCGCGTGCCTTTGAAGAAGGGCTGGCCGACCTGGTTTTCCTGCATGAAGTCCCGGACGAATTTACCGGTTTGAATATCCGTCAGGATCGCCTTCATCTCTTTCTTGGTTTTCTCATAAGGCAGCACACGCGGGCCGGAGACGTATTCGCCATATTCCGCCGTGTTGGAGATCGAGTAGTTCATGTTGGCAATGCCGCCTTCGTAGATCAGGTCCACGATCAGCTTCACCTCATGCAGGCACTCAAAATACGCCATCTCCGGCGCATAGCCCGCCTCGACCAGCGTCTCAAAGCCCATGCGGATCAATTCAACCAAGCCGCCACAAAGAACCGCCTGTTCGCCGAAAAGGTCAGTTTCACATTCTTCGCGGAAGTTGGTCTCGATGATGCCCGAACGACCACCGCCGATGGCCGAGCAATAGCTGAGGCCGATTTCCAGCGCTTTGCCGGAGGCGTCATTGTCTACCGCCACAAGACAGGGCACGCCGCCGCCTTTGACATACTCGCCGCGTACCGTGTGACCGGGACCTTTGGGGGCCATCATGATCACGTCGACGCCGGGCTTCGGCTCGATAAGGCCGAAATGCACGTTGAGGCCATGGGCAAAGGCCATGGCAGCGCCTTCGCGGATGTTTTCATGGACATATTTCTTATAAGTCTCTGCCTGAAGCTCATCGGGCATGGTGAACATGATCAGATCACACCAGGCTGCCGCCTCGGCGATACCCATGACCTTAAGACCTTCGCCTTCGGCTTTCTTGGCGCTGGCTGAACCTTCGCGCAGCGCAACGACAAGGTTCTTCGCCCCGCTGTCGCGCAGGTTGAGCGCATGGGCGTGTCCCTGAGAGCCGTAGCCCAGAATGGCAACTTTCTTGTCTTTGATGAGGTTAATGTCGCAATCGCGGTCGTAGTATACGCGCATGGTTTCACATCCTTCCGGTTTCTATCTGAGGCAGGTGATACCGGATGTTTCGCGCGTGAAACAGTTTTAGACTCTGTTAATTCGATCCCAGTACTGATAATTCAATTCTGTATTTATGTATTTATTGGAGTTTTAATGCACAAAGACAAAGATCGCCGGATTCTGCGCTACCTGCAATCTGACTCCACGCTCAGCCCGGCTGAACTGGCAGAGCGCTGCGCCATCAGCCCGCAAAGTGCTGCGCGCAGGATCACGCGGCTGGAGGAGTTAGGGATCATCAAAGGCGTGACCGCGCAAATCGATTGGCAGCGCCTGGGGTATACTGTGGAAGTCTCGCTGCGCTTCACGCTCGACAAAACCCATGCCCGTGCTTTTGACGAATTTCTGGAAGCCGCCCGCCAAGTGCCAGAAGTGCTCGAATGCCAGACGTTTCTGGGTCGGGTTGATCTGCGCCTCTCGGTGATCGCCCGCGACATGGCGCATTATCAGGAAATTTACCGCGACCGCATCCTCACCCTGCCCCATATCGCAGAGATCGAGGCGCTGATGCATGTGGCGCGGATTAAATCCGATGAAAGCCTGCCGATATGATTGAGCTGGATGATCTGGATCGCAAACTGCTGGGCGCGTTGGCGCGGGATGCGCGGGTAAGCACCGGGGCCTTGGCCCGTCGCTATGACGCCTCGCAACCTGTGGTCTGGCGGCGGATCAAGCGGCTGCGCGAGGCCGGTGTCCTGGCCGGACGCAAACTGGAATTGGACGCCGCGAAGCTAGGCTTTGGCGTAACTGTGTTTCTGGGCGTAAAACTGGCCACCAAGGGCCGCGTTAGCCTGCAGGATTTCGAGACCTCCGTCAGCGCCATTCCGGAGGTGCAAACCGTGGAACATGTTCTGGGCATGTATGACTACCGCCTCCGGGTGGTGGCGCGCGATATCTCTGACTTTGAACGCGTTTTGCGGCGGCGTATCATGACCCTGCCGGGTGTCGGGGATGTAGAGGCAAATGTGCTTCTGAGTGAAGAAAAGCGGCCCGGACCTATTGGGTAAAACACAAGCGCATTAGACATACGAAAACAACATGACCCGCAAAACGCAAAAACCGATCAAAGCCAAGCTTGCGCCGGACCATCCACTCTTTGAGGTCATTGAGCAGGCATATACGGTGTTTCGGTACCCTAGACCCACTGATACCGGGGTGTGCCAGGGCTGTTGCATGTATCCTGAGATAGAGAAAGACTTCTTTAACCCGCCGATCCGGGAACTGCCCCTGCATTACCTGAACGACTGGTTTTTTGCAGCTTGTGATCCGCCTTTGTCCAAGTCGCTTTGGGGGTATTTTTTGCCCCGTATCCTTGAGGTTCTGGCTTGCGGAGAGGACGTGGCTTTCGTCGGCTTGGAAGTTAGCCTGAGCCGTTTTCCTACCGGTGACAAAACGCAATGGTCAAAGGCCGAATGGGCCGCGCTTGACAACTTCCAGCGCCAGTATCTTGCACACTTCGCCGAAGGGTCCGAAACAGGGGACTATCTGGACGATGTGCTATGCATGTTCGGGCAAGCGGATTGGCCAATGGACGATCTCTTCCAGCAGGTTTGGGAAATGCCAGATGAGGTGCTGGCGTTGCGTCTTTGGAGAGACTGGTGCGTTGGCAAGGCCGCAATTTTGGTGACCGCCTTTTGGGACAAAGGGCGCAATACCAATGCTTTCAATTTCTACACGTCGCGCAAACTTTACGAGCGGATGGAACGCCTTGCCTTGAATGATACCACCCCAGGCGATCTTGCAGAGAAGGCTCTGGCAGTCGCCAGCGTGATTCAAGACAGTGCGTATTGGGCGCACAAATAGACTTGCCGCCAACCAGTCGAAAAGCCGCATCTCTTTGACGGGAATACGCGATGCACATATGGCGTGGGCATGATATGTTTCCGCTAACGTCTTCCTCGCAAATCGCTCTGGAGCCCAACAATGAACGCCCTTCTCCCCGACATCGATCCCGATGGCCTTCTGGAATATTCGGTTGTCTTCACGGACCGCTCTCTGAACCATATGAGTCAATCCTTTCAGAAGGTTATGAATGATATCTCATCTATGCTGAAAGAGGTTTATAACGCCGATGGCGTAGCCCTCATTCCCGGTGGCGGCACCTATGGGATGGAGGCGGTGGCCCGGCAATTTGGTACCGATGCGCATGCGCTCATCGTGCGCAATGGCTGGTTCTCTTTCCGCTGGACGCAGATCTTTGATGCGGGTCAGTTCACCTCAGACACGACCGTGTGCATGGCGCGGCAGACGGGCAATGGGGCCACGGCCCCCTTCGCTCCTGCGCCCATCGAAGAGGTCACCGCCAAAATCCGTGAGGCCAAGCCAGACGCAGTCTTTGCCCCGCATGTGGAGACAAGCGCAGGCATTATCCTGCCCGATGACTATATCGCCGAACTGGCCAAGTCCGCGCATGAGGTGGGCGCATTGATGATCCTCGATTGCATCGCTTCGGGCTGTGCCTGGGTCGATATGAAGGCCACTGGGGTTGATGTTCTGATCTCCGCCCCACAAAAGGGCTGGTCGGCCTCGCCCTCTGCCGGGTTGGTGATGATGTCAGAGCGCGCGCTGGAGCGGCTGGAGAGCACGACTTCCAACAGCTTTGCAATTGATCTCAAGAAGTGGCATTCGATCATGGCAGCCTATGAGAACGGCGGGCATGCCTATCACGCCACGATGCCCACCGATGCCCTGCGCGGATTTCGCGATACCATGCTGGAAACCAAGGAATTTGGCTTTGAAAAGCTGCGTGAGGCGCAATGGGAGCTAGGCAATGGCGTGCGCGCGATGTTGGCCGACAAAGGTGTGACCTCTGTTGCCGCCGAAGGGTTTGGCGCGCCGGGTGTGGTGGTCAGCTATACCGGCGACCCGGACATCCAGAATGGCAAGAAGTTCAGCGCCGAAGGCATGCAAATCGCAGCGGGCGTACCGTTGCAATGCAATGAGCCTGAGGGGTTTCGTACCTTCCGTCTGGGGCTTTTTGGTCTGGATAAGCTTTATGACGTGGATGCTGCAAAAGCGCGCCTGCAAGAGGTGATTGACAAGGTGCTCTAGCGCACTCCCAATCCCATTTGCATAAGCGTCTTGCGCACCGGGGCCATTGCGTAAAGCGCATTCAGCCCTGCGGCGCGCGCATCGCGCAACACCGGCGTTTGCACCATAGAAGCCCGGTTGAGCACATCAATTCCTTTCACGCGCGCGGTGACCTCCAGATGGCGGCGCTCGTGATAGGCCTCAAGCATGTCTGCATCACCCAAGCGATCGGGCTGCGCCTGTGCCAAGTCCAAAAGCGCCCGAATATCGCCAAGGCTCATATTCAGCCCCTGCGCCCCGATGGGCGGCACCACATGTGCCGCCTCCGCCACAAGCGCCACACGTTCGGCGCACATGCGCTCTGCCAACTGGCTGATGATGGGCCAAACCGTGCGCCGCGAGGCCAGTGTCAGCGGGCCAAAGAGATGACAGGACCGCGCGCTCATCTCCGCTTCAAATTCCGGGACATCCAATGCGGCCAGTCGGGTCACCTCGGCCGAGCGCTCCATCCAGACGATGGCCGACGAGGGCCGCCCCTCATAGTCGGGCAAAGGCACAAGCGTGAACGGCCCGCCGGTGCGATGGATTTCGGTCGAGATATTGTCATGCGGAATGGCGTGCGTGACGGCAAAGGCCAGCGCCTTTTGCCCATAGCGCGTTGTGTGCGCCTTGATGCCCGCGGCCTCACGCATCGGCGAGCCGCGCCCATCTGCGGCGACGACGAGACGGCAAGTACTGCGTGTCCCGTCAGACAACGTCACACGGGCCTCGCTTTCGCGTGTGAACAGTGCCTTTGCCGACGTGCCTGGCAGGAATGTTACATTTGGCAATGTCTCAAGATGCGCCACCATCTCTCGGCGCAAGAGCCAGTTGGGCAGGTTCCAGCCAAAGGGCTTGTCAGAAATATCCCACGCGTTGAAATCCTTGACGATGCGCGGTTCCGGCTCTGCTCCACCCGCATCAACTATCCGCATGACCTGCAAAGGGGCCGCGTGATCCTCAAGCCGCGCCCACAGCCCAGCCTCCGCTAAAAGGGCCTGCGCGGGCTGCAGTATGGCGGTCGTTCGCAGGTCTGCGCCTTCTGCGTCTCGTTCCATGATCGGAGGTGCCGGATCTACGCAGACAACATCAAACCCTCCATGCCCCAGCACAGCCGCTGCTGAAAGTCCGGCAACACCGCCGCCCGACACAAGGATATCGCAGTTAAATTGGCTCAAATCGGCTCTCCTCACCGGCAACCTAAAGCGTTTCGCGATGAACCTGAATCACAGATTAGCGCGAAACGCAGCGCGACACTCGATTGTTGCACGCGTTTCGCCTTTTGCTGATGTCTCAGGTCAATGTCGAAACGCTTTAGTGCGATTTGAGGGCCAAAGCCAATGCGACGCTTCATCCCCAGGCTATGTAAATCAAAGCCGCGAACATGACCGGCACCATGGCCACAGCGGGAATATACAGTCCGGGCAAACCCCAGATAACCACGGCTGTCGCCCAGGCAGCCACAAGAACCGCTACTGTCAAGATTGTCATTGCCACTTCGGTGGCCTCGCTCCGCTCCAGGCGGCTTTGCGTATGGGTAAGCTGTGAGGTGTCTGTCGCAGTCATATCTCTCTCCTGTCGCGTTCGCTAGGGTACGAGATATGTCCGCTTTTTCAAAGCAAAAGGCGCATTTCGCCGCAGCGCGGCAGGCTGTCACAGAAGGCGCGCAAGAAACCCGGAAAGATCATCGGTATGATGATGCACGTGATCCAATTCCTGACGTTCAGGCGCGACATGAACCGTGCGCAGCCCCATCGCATGCGGCTCCGCCAGATTACGTGCTTCGTCTTCAAACATCGCCGCACGCGTCGGCTCTAACCCATCTTGTGCAAAGACCTTGTCGAACGCCTTACGATCCGGTTTGGGGTAAAAATCGGCATGCTCAACGCCGTAGATCGCATCAAACAGTCCCGAAAGACCACGCGCCTCGACCACGCGCGTCGCATAGGGAGCACAGCCATTGGTGTAGACAATCTTGCGCCCCGGCAGATCCCGGATGCGCGCGGCCAGATCTACGTCTGCCTCCAGCGCATCAAAATTGATGTCATGCACATCCTCAAGATAGGGCAAGGGATCAAGGTCATGTTCGCGCATCAGACCCGCCAGCGTAGTGCCATGCTGATGCCAGTAGAGATTGCGCAGCCGGTCCGCCTCTGCCCGGTCCACGCCAAGCTCGGTCATGACATATTGGGTCATGCGGACTTCGATCTGGTCAAAGAGACGCACGGATGGGGGATAAAGCGTGTTGTCGAGATCAAAGACCCATGTCTCAACATGCTCAAAATGCTGCTTTGGCATCCCTTATGCCCCTCATCTGCTTGGACCTTGGCCCAACTATTTTCCACATCCGCGCCTCTGGGCTTGAAACACCCATTGCGCCACGGATAGTCTGACACATCGACCATACCTAACGACAGAGAGCGCGATGACCATAGCCACGCCGCAAAAAGATGCCTACACGCTTGTTTTGGAGGCGATTGACACCGGGATATACAAGCCCGGCGACCGCTTGGTGGAAAGCGATCTCGCCGAGAGGTTCGGTGTATCACGCACGCCCATTCGCGAGGCGCTGCAACGGCTTGAGACGCAATCCCTGCTGACGCGCGACGGGCGCAGCCTGATTGTGTCGTCGCTGGACCACAACCAACTGGCCGAGCTTTATGTGGTGCGGGCCGAGTTGGAAGGGTTGGCCGCCAATCTGGCCGCACGTCACGCGACACCCGAAGAGGTGCGCGTGCTGCGCGATATGGTGACCGATGATCACAAGCTAATTGAGGACCCAAGTGCAATGGCCAAGGCCAACCGGCGCTTTCACAAGCAGATTCACTTGTCTTCACACAACCGGTTCTTGGTGCAGCAACTGGACTTGGTCCATAGGTCCATGGCGCTCATGGCGACCACATCCCTTGCGGCGGTGGGCCGTCCGCTTGATGCACTGGCCGAACATGATGCGATTGTCACGGCCATCGAAAACAGCGATGGGGCCGCTGCCGGAGAGGCTCTGCGTGCGCATATCTCGAAGGCTTTCGTCACGCGGCTGAAGCTTGATTCAGGTGAGATCGAGACCTTTGGCTGACGCGGGTTTGCGCGCTGTTGAAATATGGTTGAGTGACAGCCCGTGCTGTGTCTTGTCCCAAAAAAACGGCTTTAAAACCAATTCGTAAAGCGCCTTGTAGGCGGCAATCGCGCCCAAAGGCCAGTAAAGGTGCAACGTGGGGACCCACGGCAGAAGATGCCTGTGCTTGGGTTTGGACACTGCCGCAAGGCCGATACAGATATTGACAGCCTCAATCATCAGGAACAACAAGCCAACCGTCATCAATGCAGAGCGCGACACCAGTGGGTCGAGCGGATGCGGCAGGCCCAGCAGCACAAGCCAGAAGGACCAAAGAAACGGCGCGAGCAAAGGTTGCGACAGAGAAGTGATAAAATGCGCCTGAAACCCCCAGAATTTGCGCGCGCCCAGTTGCCGGTACAGCAAATCGGGCTGACGCATATGCACCAGATAGGTCGTCATGTACCCCTTGAGCCAACGCGAGCGTTGCTTGACCCAGGCCCATGGGCGGCAATTGGCCTCTTCCTCGGTCACTGTCACAAGCATTTCTGTACGATAGCCATGCCGCGCGAGGCGAAAGCCCAGATCGGCATCCTCGGTCACATTATGGGCGTCCCATCCGCCCAGTTTTTCCAGAACATTGCGCCGAAAATAAAGCGTCGTGCCGCCCAGCGGAATCGCCAGCCCCAATCGTGCCACGCCGGGCAGGATCATGCGAAACCAGGCTGCGTATTCGATGGTGAAACACCGCGCGAGCCAGTTTTGCCGCGCATTGTAGTAATCCAGAATGCCCTGAAGACAGGCGACATCCTTTGGGGCGGCGTCAAACCTGCGCACAACGCGCATGATCTGATCCGGGTCAGGCGCATCTTCGGCATCCAGAACGCCGATGATCTCACCTTCACAAAAATCGAGCGCATAGTTCATCGCGCGCGGCTTGGTTCGGGGGCGCCCATCCGGCACCACAACCACCTTGATCCAGGGCGGCAGATTGGTTTTCGCAAGGGTTTTGCTGGTCAACCCGTCCTCTTCTTCAAGCACCAGAACCACATCCAAAAGCGATTTGGGATAACTGAGCCGCTTGAGGCGCGCAATCAGCACGTGGGCCACTTCGGTTTCACGAAAAAGAGGAACAAGAACAGAGACTTTCGGCAGTCTTTTGATGTCAAAAACATCAGACAGGACACTTTGTTTCATCGGCGACATGGCGCGAGCAGAAAAGGCCAATGCCTTAAAACAGGCCGAAACAATCAGCGTGATCGCCGCAATAGCAGCAAGGCCGGAGAATACCATTTGGGGATACAGCACACTCAGGCTCAGCACGCCGCAAAGAAAAACCGCAAAAAGACTGACCCGCTTCCTGCGCGTATTGGCCCAGGTCCGGCAGCTTTCTGCGGCGGGTGTGCGTGCGGCGGCCGCTTGAACCAATGCGGATTTGTGCAAGGCTCCAATGCGCTGCGTCACCATATCTCGGTTGGCCAGAACCATTTTCGCATCCTGCAAGGAGGCGGGCAAAAAGGGCCGCGCGCGGTGTAGATCATCAGGGGGTGCACATATTACAGCCGCGGTATCATCTCGATCCCGCACAGGCAAAACCGCATGTTTCAGCAGCACTTGCGCCGGAATGCCCACCGGGATCGGACGCAGCTCTTCCAGTTCGATGCGTGATATGGCCCGGCATCCGTGAAGCTGTGCTCGCAACTCGGTCATAACCTGCGCTGAGAGACCCCCTTCCGCCACCAGCACCTGGTGCAAGGGTTGCCCGCAAAGCGCCTGAAGCTTTCGGGCATCTGCCAGGTCTTCGGCACTCAAACGTCCGGATTGAACCAATAGCTGTTCCAGAGCAGCATCCGCGACACTTTGAGAGGCCACCTGCTCGTCCGAAGACGGCGGAGTCTGCAACTCGGTCATCGCCATATGATCGTCCCTTGCCCAATGCATCACGGGCAAGGTGCGTCAAACATGGTTAAGATGACGTGAAGATTTGTTTAACCCAAAATGACGATCCGGGCGTGATCACCCTGCCATGGAGGCCGCGAAGCGTTCAAAGAGGTAAAAACTGTCCTGCGGACCTGGGCTGGCTTCGGGGTGGTGTTGAACCGAGAACACCGGGCGATCTTTCATCCGAATGCCGCAATTCGAGCCGTCAAAGAGCGATACATGCGTCTCTTCTACGCCGCTGGGCAGGGTTTGCCCATCCACGGCAAACCCGTGGTTCATCGAGGTGATTTCCACCTTGCCGGTCTCAATTTCTTTCACCGGATGATTGGCCCCATGATGCCCGTGGTTCATCTTGATCGTCTTGGCCCCAAGCGCCAGCGCCAGCATCTGGTGGCCCAGGCAGATACCAAAGACCGGAATGTCCTTTTCCAGCACCCCTTGGATCATCGGCACGGCGTATTCCCCAGTTGCGGCAGGATCGCCCGGACCGTTTGACAGAAACACACCATCAGGTTCGTGCGCCAAAACCTCTTCTGCCGTTGCGGTCGCCGGAAGCACAGTGACCTCACAGCCCGCAGAGGCCAAACAGCGCAGGATATTGCGCTTGGCACCATAATCCACCGCGACGACCTTGTGCTTGGCGTTTGTCTGGCGCGTATACCCTTCGGGCCAGGCCCAGCGCATTTCGTCCCAGCGATAGGACTGCGCACAGGTGACTGTCTTGGCCAGGTCCATGCCCTCTAAGCCGGCGAACGCGCGAGCCTCGGCGACCAGCGCCTCTGCATCGAATTTCCCTGCCGGGTCATGCGCCAGCGCCACATGCGGCGCGCCTTGTTGACGGATCGCCCGGGTCAGACGCCGCGTGTCCACGCCACCAATCGCGACCCGGCCCCGCCGCGCCAGCCAGTCGCCCAGACGTTCTGTTGCACGCCAATTTGACGGCTCGGTTGGGTCCCATTTGACGACCATACCTGCGGCCACCGGATCAGCGGTTTCGTCATCGTCGGGATTCACGCCAACATTACCGATATGCGGAAAGGTGAATGTCACGATTTGTCCCGCATAGCTTGGATCGGTCATGATCTCCTGATACCCGGTCATAGCAGTGTTAAAGCACAGTTCTGCCGACACTTCCTTTGCCGCGCCAAACCCTTTTCCGTAAAACAATGACCCATCTGCAAGCGCCAGACATGCGGTTGGGTGGGCATCAGCAGCAGAGGCCATGTGCAGAATCTCCAAATGCGCAAATTGGCGCGAACCTAAGGTTCACACTGCGCAGGGTCAAGGCCGTTCCCGTTGAACAGAAACGTCGCGTCACGTCATACATCGACCCCTGCAAAACAAGGGATTTACGCAATCTTCTAGCGGTTGCGCCCTTGAGCGGTTTGGGCTAAGCATCATGTCTTGTGACATGGCACGGAGATGCATGAACAATGGGTTTGCGCAAACGCGTGGGCGATACGCTCAAACAGGCAATGAAGGACAAAGACGCCACACGCCTGGGAACTTTGCGGCTGATCAACGCTGCGATCAAAGATCAGGACATCGCGCAACGTGGCAGCGATAGCGACACCGGCGAAGGCGTCGGCGACGCGGAAATCCTGGCCATTCTTGGCAAAATGACCAAGCAACGCATGGAAAGCGCACGCGCCTATGAAGAAGGCGGACGGCTTGATCTTGCTGAAACCGAACGCGCCGAGATCAGCGTGATCGAGGAGTTCCTGCCGCGCCAACTCGACGAAGCCGAAGTTAGCGACGCGATTAAGGCCGCCATCAATGCCACCGGCGCGGAGTCAATCCGGGACATGGGCAAGGTCATGGGACACCTCAAGGACCAGTATACCGGCCAGATGGATTTCGGAGCCGTAGGTCCGAAAGTGAAGGACAAGCTCTGCGCGGGGGCGTGAATCCAAGGCGGTTGTGAAAGATTGATCCGCCTGTGGGATTGCCTGTTTTCGGGACAAAGTTGCCGTTCGACGATTGGTGGTGTCATCTGTAAAACCATGTTGCGGTTCAAAAACTGGTTGAAAACTGCGCGGTTGAATGACCGCCAAAATGCCTGAGTTTCACCATCTGGATTGCAATTTGTTTTCCGACACGGTTTCGCATGAGGCCAAGCAAGCAGAAACGTCACATAGGGAAGCTGCTCAAGATCAGGCTTGATCATTGTGAGGTCGTCGCTTTGTGCATCTGGCACACTGACGAACTCGGATACCTATTGAAGTGGTTTGAAAAAGACATTTGCATCGAAACCTTGAATCCAGTTCAAGACGAGCCGTTTATGTACGCCTTTGTTCCTCTGGATCAGGCAATGCGACGCGGGGTGGTGTCTCTGATCAAGCGATTGGATGATTTTGAGGCCTACCGCCCACTTATGCGTGGTGGAGGCGGTCAAAAGCCCGGTGGCGGGCACTTGCCATGGTACTTGGAGTACAATGGCGTTTACGAAAGAGTCAGTGCACATGACCCACGGTTGCCGTCACTAAGTGACACTGGATTAGCAGGACTTGGGTTTATAGATTTTTTGTACCTTCACAACCGGACGCCTGAAGTTCAATTTGCCATATTGAGTGGTGTTGGTCGTCTTCCAATGCAATAGCGGAGAAGACATCGCAAAGGCGATTGCTGTCTTACAAGTCCGCTTCGGGCTCTAACCCGCCATCCGCCACCCTAAAGCGGCCCCACCACCGGATCCGGCTCCACCATCCGCTTCAACGCCTCGGCGATCTCACCATAAAGCGCCTTGCGCTCATCCTCAGACAGAAACGCCCCGATCTCGACCTCACGTCCCTTCCCTTTCAGCGTCACGTAATGCGGCACTGGCCCACCCGTGGGATGCATATGCACTTTGGTCCAGTAACTCTGGCTTTCCCAATCCTGAACAGGCCCGCGTGCATTGGTGCGCCGCAGATGCACCTCCTCGCGCCCGATGGTTAGCTCCTCGCCCATCGCCGCATCACGGTAGGATCGCTGCAGCGCATACCACACCCCCCAGACCGCCAGCACCAGAAAGGGCAACAGCCCCCAGAGCGTGGCGGTGCCCAAAAGCGGGAAAAGCGGCATAGTGAACATCACACAGGTGATCAGAATAAACACGGCAAACCCCCAGCGCGGCAGCGACCGGTGCGGCCAAAGACGCAGGCATTCCACGTCGCCATGTGCTGTCTCAGATAAGGTCCATTGATACGGCATGGGCGGAGTTTAACGCGACCATCCAAAAGGAAAAGCGCGACATTTGGCGCGCCCTCAAACCTCCAGCCAAATCGTCACAGGGCCGTCATTCACAAGGCTCACCTGCATATCCGCGCCGAACTCTCCGGTTTCCACCGGCACGCCTTCCGCCGCCAGCGCCTCTGCAAATAGCTCATAAAGTCGCCGTCCGTCCTCGGGTGCCGCAGCGCCGGAATACCCGGGCCGGGTGCCGCGCGTTGTGTCTGCGGCCAATGTAAACTGGCTCACCACCAAAGCGCTGCCGCCCACATCGCTCACCGACAGGTTCATTTTGCCTGCCTGATCTCTAAAGACCCGCAACTTGGCCACTTTGGCCGCCAGCGCCTGTGCCTGCGCATCCTCATCGCCGCGCATGGCACAGACCAACACCAAAAGCCCCGCTCCGGTCTGGCCAATAACCTGTCCCTCAACACGAACCTGTGCCTCGCTCACCCGTTGGATCAAGGCCCGCATAGCCTCCCCCTCACATCAGCTTCTTTCTTGTCAAAAATACCCAAACATCACCGTCGCCGACGCTGCACCTTGCGGGGTTTCTGCGACGCAGCCTGCGCCTTTTCATCCTCAAGCCCCAGTTGATCCCGCAAAACCCTAGGTCGGATCTCAAGCACCTCACCAGGTTTCAACTGCCCCAGTTGAAACGGCCCGTAACTGAGGCGGATCAACCGGTTAACCTGTAACCCGACAGCCTCCATCGCACGGCGAACCTCACGGTTTTTGCCTTCGCGGATCGCCACTGTGACCCAGGCGTTAGCGCCTTGCTGACGATCGAGGGCCACTTGCATCGGCTGAAAGCGTTCTCCATCGACCATCAGCCCGTCGCGCAAGGGCGCAAAGGTCTCGTCTTTGGGACGGCCCTTGAGCCGCACCTTGTATTTGCGCACCCAGCCGGTAGAGGGCAGTTCCAGCTTGCGCTTGATCCCGCCATCATTGGTCAACAGCAGCAAGCCCTCGGAATTAAGGTCCAGCCGCCCGACGCTCATCACCCGCGGCAAATCCTCTGGAAGTGCATCGAAAATCGTCTCGCGCCCCTGCTCATCACGCGTGGTTGTCACCAACCCGGTGGGCTTGTGATAAAGCCACAGCCGCGGTGGTTCCGGCGCATCAAGCGGGCGGCCATCCACCTCAACTTTGTCCTTGGGTGTCACGTTGAGCGCGGCACGGTCAATCACTTTGCCATTGACCTTCACCCGCCCGGCCTCGATCAGGCGCTCGGCCTCTCGCCGGCTGGCAAGGCCAGCGCGGGCAATCACCTTGGCGATACGATCACCGGGGGGTGTTTTGGGAGGGGGTGTCTGGCTCATCCCTTGCCCTTAGCGCATCATCGCCTCTTGCGAAAGCACCCAGGCTTGGGCCATCTGGTCCAATGACATTTACAAGCCATATGGACATCGCCCTTGAAGAAGCCCGTGCTGCGGCTGCGCGCGGCGAGGTGCCTGTTGGGGCCGTTGTTGCGGATCCCAAGGGGCGCATCGTGGCACAGGCGGGCAACAGAATCCGTGAATTGAGCGATCCGACAGCCCATGCTGAAATCCTGGCACTGCGCGCGGCCTGTGCTGCGGCAAAGTCCGAGCGCCTGCCGGGTTATACACTGACTGTCACGCTGGAACCCTGCGCAATGTGCGCCATGGCGATGACCCATGCGCGCATTTCCCGGCTTTACTATGGCGCATCAGACCCAAAATCAGGCGGGGTAGACCATGGCGCACGTGTCTTCACGCATTCACAGACACACCACATGCCCGAGGTTTTCGACGGGATCGCGGCAGAAGAGGCAGAACATCTGCTGAAAGCCTTCTTTGCGACCCGTCGCTGAGCCAAAAGCTTTCAAAAAGCTTTTGCCAAGTCTTTTCAGAAAAGACTTGGCTCCGTTTAGATCTCAATCGCCTGCATCACCTTAGGCTCAATGACATCCAACCCGGGCAAGGCATTTTTCAGAACATCCGCCGATTGCTCAAGAATCGGGAAAGTCTTGTAATGACACGGGATCACCGTCTTGAAACTGAAAAACGTCTTGGCGGCATAAGCTGCGCGGCGCATATCCATGGTGAAATGCCCGCCGGCGCACAGAATGCCGATATCCGGCGTGTGCAGATCGTTCCACACGCCCATATCCGCCGTCACATCCGTATCACCCGACAAATAGATCACATGCCCCTCACCCGCGATCATATAGCCGCATTCCGTGCCGGGCACATGTGGCCCATTCGGACCGCCAAAGCTTGAGGAATGCAGCGCATTGACCATGGTCACCGCGACATCGCCCAGCTGCACCGTGCCGCCTTTGTTAAAGCCCACGGTCGCCACGCCCTGGCTTTCCTCCCACCAGGACATCAGATCGTACTGGCCAACCACCGGGATATCCAAACGCTTGGCCAGATCCGGTAAATCCGCCGCATGATCAAAATGCGCATGAGTCAAAAGGATATGTGTGGCCCCCGCCACCGCTGCCTCATGACTGTCCTCCGGCAACACCGGATTGCCAGTCAGCCAGGGATCAATGAGCAAAACCTCCCCTGCAATTTCGATGCGAAAGCTGCCATGGCCAAGCCAGATGATTTTCATGAGAACCCTCCTATGATTAACCTCAATCTATCCATACAAAGGCCCAGAGCAAACCAAGATGACGTGGACCGAACATGTTGATGGGTATTGCGAACGCATTGATCCGAGCTTTTGGGCAGAACCCGTAAACGCCGCAACCAATGCCGCCTTTGTCATCGCAGCTCTTGTGATGGCGTATCGGCTCCGCACAACGCATTCTCCGTTGGCCTGGACCCTCACAGGCGTATTGGGCCTCATCGGAATTGGCAGCTTCCTCTTTCACACCTTTGCGCAACCCTGGGCTGGCGCTTTGGATGTTGTTCCAATTGTTGCGTTCATACTGATCTACATTTTTACGGCCAGCCGCGATTTTCTGGGCTTGTCCACTTTGTGGTCCCTCGGAATCATGATGGCGTTTTTGCCCCTGTCCGCCTCGCTGATACCAGCTTTTCAATCGTTGCCGCTCTATGGGCAATCAGCAGGCTATCTGCTCGTCCCAATATTCATCGCAATCTACGCCATCCTGTTGCACGCAAACCCGCCTTTGTCTCGTGGATTGGCCATCGGAGCGTGTCTTTTGGTGCTCTCGCTCACCTTCCGAAGTCTGGATATGCCGCTTTGCGAGACCCTGCCGCTTGGCACGCATTTCCTCTGGCACATCCTTAACGCTATCCTGTTGGCCTGGATGATCGAAATCTATCGTCGTCACAGGCTTGCGCCGCCAGCGGCACAAGGCTAAACGCAAGGCGAAAACCGCAACGGAGAGACGCATGTCCATTGACACCGCGACCGCCGCCAAAGTGGCCAAACTTGCCCGTATCCGGGTGGAAGAAGACGACCTGCCTGCGCTGGCGCAGGAATTCAACACGATCCTTGGGTTCATCGAGCAACTCAATGAGGTGGATGTGGAGGGCGTCGAGCCGATGGTGTCGGTCACGCCCATGCGCCTCAAACGCCGCAAGGACGAAGTTACGGATGGCAATCAACAGGACAAGGTTCTGTCGAACGCGCCCGACGCGCGAGAAGGCTTTTTTGCCGTGCCGAAGGTGGTGGAATAATGTCTGATCTCAACACGCTGACCATCGCCGAAGCCCGCGACAAACTGCGCGCCAAGGATGTCACCTCGCTTGAGCTGACCGAAGCATGCCTCAACGCCATTGAAGGTGCTGATGCCTTGGGCGCGTTCGTGCATAACACGCCTGATCTGGCCCGCGAGCAGGCCAAGGCAGCCGACGCGCGCCTGGCTAAAGGTGATGCGCCAAACATGTGCGGTATCCCGCTGGGAATTAAGGATTTGTTCTGCACCAAGGGCGTGCCATCACAGGCCGCATCGGGGATCCTCAACGGGTTCAAGCCGGAGTATGAATCCACCGTCAGCCAGAACCTGTTTGACGCAGGCTCGGTCATGCTGGGCAAGCTCAACATGGACGAATTTGCCATGGGGTCCTCCAATGAGACCTCCGTATACGGCAATGCGGTCAATCCCTGGCGGCGCGGCAACGAAGAGACAGCCCTCACGCCGGGTGGCTCGTCGGGCGGTTCCGCCAGCGCCGTAGCTGCAGACCTGTGTCTGGGTGCCACCGGCACCGATACCGGCGGCTCGATCCGTCAACCTGCAGCCTTTGTCGGCATCACCGGCATCAAGCCCACCTATGGGCGCTGTTCCCGCTGGGGCATTGTGGCGTTTGCCTCGTCCCTTGATCAGGCCGGACCAATGACCAAAACCGTGCGCGATGCGGCGATCATGCTGGAAACCATGTGCAGCCACGACCCCAAGGACAGCACCTCGACCGACCTGCCCGTGCCCGATTTTGAGGCGATGCTGACCGGCGACATCAAAGGAAAAACCATCGGTATTCCAAAAGAATACCGGATGGACGGGATGCCGGACGAGATCGAAACACTCTGGGCGCAGGGCAAGGACATGCTGGCCGATGCAGGCGCCAAGATTGTCGATATCAGCCTGCCGCACACGAAATACGCACTGCCCGCCTACTACGTGATTGCGCCAGCTGAAGCCTCGTCAAACCTCGCGCGCTATGATGGCGTGCGCTATGGCCATAGGGCGCAGATGGCGCAGGGCGATGGCATCACCGAAATGTATGAAAAGACCCGCGCCGAAGGGTTTGGGGCCGAGGTCAAACGCCGTGTGATGATTGGCACTTATGTGCTGTCAGCTGGCTTTTATGACGCCTACTACAACCGTGCTCGCCGGGTTCGCGCCCTCATCAAGCGCGACTTTGAAGAGGTGTTTGATCAGGGCGTTGACGCTATCCTGACACCCGCCACGCCCTCGGCGGCATTCGAGTTGGGCCGCGAAACTTCCGATCCGGTGGAGATGTATCTCAACGATGTCTTCACCGTGACAGTAAACCTTGCAGGCCTGCCCGGCATCGCGGTTCCCACCGGCCTTGACAAGCAAGGCCTGCCTCTGGGACTGCAGCTGATTGGGCGTCCTTGGGAGGAAGGCGATTTGCTCAATACCGCCTACGCGCTGGAAAATGCGGCAGGATTTGTAGCCAAGCCCACGAAATGGTGGTAAATTCCGCCAAAACAAAACGGCAGGACCGATGCAGATGCGACTTTCACTATGCGTAACCGCGCTTGCGGCAGTGGCCGCGTGCTCCGCCCCTGTGCCAGATAGCGGCGTTCCGAACACCGGTGCTGGTGTGGGATTTGGCAATTACGATCAATATCTTGAACAACAACGTGCACGTGATGCGGCCCTGGCAGGAAATGCCGTTCCTTCCGCTGGAGCGATATCAGACGAAACCCCGGGATCTGGCACAGCGTATGCGGCGGGCAGTCAGCCCTCAACGGGCAGTACCGGTGAAGAACTGGCAGCTGAAACGCGTGCACGACTGGCTGAAACAGCCGCTAATTCCGGCGAAGCCATCGTGCATGCCAGCCCCTCGAACCCAGCACCGCAAACCGTCGCGGGTGATGCCGGCATTTCAGCGGAGAACGATTTCAACGCTGTGGGTAATGTGCGCTCTATTGACGACGATGCCGAGTTGATCGCTCAGAATCGCGCGCAATACAAAGTAGTCCAACCTACCGCCCTGCCCCAACGCAGCGGCAGCGCCGGGCCAAACATCGTGGAATATGCGCTGTCGACCAAACACTCGGTGGGCACGCAGATCCATAGCCGGGTGGGCATCAACAAGACGGCCCGCTTCGAGCGCAACTGCGCCAAATACGCTTCGCCTGACCTTGCACAGAGTGATTTCCTGGAAAATGGTGGCCCGTCACGGGACAAGCTTGGACTTGACCCCGACGGGGATGGCTACGCCTGCGCATGGGACCCACGCCCCTTCCGCGCGGCGGTGGGTGGCTGACAACGTTGGCGCAAGAGCCGATCTGGCATCCGTCTCCAAATTTCGGCCCGCGGCGCGACGGGTCGGTGCCTGATATTGTGGTTTTGCATCACACGGCAATGGAGAGCTGCGATGCTGCGCGAGACCGGCTTTGTGATCCTCAGGCTGAAGTTTCGGCGCATTACCTGATTTCCGAAACCGGAACCTGCTGGCAGCTGGTTGAAGAAGACATGCGCGCCTGGCATGCCGGGGCCGGGCGATGGGGGGATGTGACGGATGTCAATTCCCGGTCCATTGGGATAGAATTGGCCAATACTGGCGGCCATCCGTTTCCAGAACCGCAAATGACGACGCTCGAGCACCTGTTGGGCGATGTCATGCACCGGCATAGAATCGCGCCGGAACGGATGATTGCACATTCGGACATGGCCCCGGATCGCAAATACGATCCCGGTCCGCGATTTGATTGGTACCGGTTGGCCGCGAATGGCTTGAGTATTTGGCCGCAAGATCATGATAACGAAGAAGAATTCACCTATTCTGCATATCAGTTCGGCTATTCCTCTGAGGCGACAGACAATGGTATTCTACAAGCCTTCCGAAGCCGGTTTCGCCCGTGGAAGGATGGCCCTCTTGATGCCAGGGATTGCGCCTTGATGGCCGATCTTGCCCAGCGTTTTCCATTTGACGGCCCGCCCGCCGCCGCCTAAAGCTTTGGATCGCGCGGAGGGCCGGACGGCCGCGTGAGGGTGACCTTGCGAGGAAAGTCCGGACTCCACAAGGCAACGGTGCCGGGTAACGCCCGGCCGGGGCAACCCGAGGGAAAGCGCCACAGAGAACAGACCGGCCCGGACTTCCGGGCCAAGGGTGAAACGGTGGGGTAAGAGCCCACCGCGGGACGGGCAACCGGACCGGCATGGCAAGCCCCACCGGGAGCAATGCCAAATAGGGACCGCATATGGGCCGCCTTGGCCCCGTGGTCCGGGTTGGCAGCTAGAGCCTGCGGGCAATCGCAGGCGCAGATGAATGGCCGTCTCACCCCTCTTGGGGTCAGACAGAATCCGGCTTACAGGCCCTCCGCGCTTACTCACGGCTTTGAACGCTTGACGCATCGATGCATGCCTCACACAGTCGACGCATGGACAATCTTCAGAACACAATTGCGATCCTTGGCGACCTGATCGCCTTTCCCACGATTTCGCCCGATAGCAATCTCGACATGATTGCCTATCTGGCAGAACGGTTGGACAGCGTTGGTGCGTGCGTGGGCATTTACCATGACGAGACGGGCAAGAAGGCCAATCTTTTTGCCACACTGGGGCCTGATATGCCCGGCGGTGTTGTGCTCTCTGGTCATACCGACGTGGTGCCTGTGTCCGATCAAAGCTGGACCAGCGATCCGTTCGTGATGGACGAACGTGAAGGGCGGCTCTACGGGCGCGGCAGTTGCGACATGAAAGGTTTTATCGCCGCAACGATTGCCCTTGCCCCTCTCTTTGCCGAGCGCGTCGGAGCGCGCCCTATTCATTTCGCCTTCACTCATGACGAGGAGTCGGGCTGTTTCGGTGCTCAAGCCCTGGCTGAGCAGTTGCGTGCCAAGGGCGTACGCCCGGGTGTGGCCCTGATCGGGGAGCCCACGTCCATGCGCGTGATCGAGGGGCATAAAGGCTGTTACGAATACTCCACGCATTTCACCGGGCTGGCCGGGCATGGATCAGCGCCCGACATGGGCGTGAATTCCGTCGAATATGCCGCGCGCTATGTCACGCGGCTCTTGCATCTCAAAGACGCACTGCGCGCCCGTGCCCCCAAAGACAGCCGGTTCGACCCACCCTGGACCACGATCAATGTCGGCGCGCTGCATGGGGGCGTCGCCCACAATGTGATCCCCTCACGCACCTCTGTGGATTGGGAGATGCGCCCGGTGCAAACATCAGATGCGGATTACGTAAAATCCGATCTTGAACGCTATTGCGAAGACGAGCTTCTGCCAGACATGCGCGCCATATCGGACGAGGCCGGGATCGTCACCGAGATCATCGCCGAAGTTGAAGGGCTGGAACCCGCGTCAGAGAATGAAGCGCGCGATATCTTTATGGAACTGACAGGGGCAAATGGGGCTGATCTGGTTGCGTTTGGCACGGAGGCGGGGATTTTTCAGACCCTTGGTTTGACCGCGGTGGTGTGCGGGCCGGGGTCTATCGAACAGGCGCACAAAGCGGATGAGAACGTCTCGATAGACCAACTCTCCCAATGTGTCAGCATGCTGGAGCGGCTCACCGCCCGCATCGCCTGAGCCCTCAAACCAGCCCCATATCCCGTGCCAGCATGGCAGCGTGGGTGCGGTTCTTGGCCGAAAGCTTGCGCGACAGAGTCTTGACGTGAAGCTTTACCGTGACTTCCTGAATATCCAGATCGCGCGCGATTTCCTTGTTGAGCTTGCCCGCCACAAGACCCTGCAAAACATCGCGTTCGCGCGGTGTAAGCTGTACGGCCCCGGCAGGCGCGTTTTCGGTCAGATACGCATCAGGAGAAAACACCTCGCCCGACAACATCAAACGCATGGCGGCCACCATGGCTTCCGGCTTTAGGCTTTTCGGCAAAAACCCGGACGCCCCGGCATCCAGGGCGCGTTGGGCGGCTTCTGATGTTGTCTTCGTCGACAATATGGCCACGGAACACCCGTATTGCGACCGCATCTGCGACAGGCCATCAAGCGCCTTGCTGTCCGTTCCCAGACAGCCGAGCAGCACAAGGTCAAAAGGGCCGTCTTTGGCATAGAGATCGCTGGCGGCTTCAACGTTCTTCGTTTGCAGAACTTCAAAGCCGCTTTGCCTGCGCAAATAATCTGTCAGGGCTTCGCGTACCAAATCATGGCCGCCAGCGAATAGTATCTTCGACACTTCTATTTCCGTGTTCATGCCGCGTAATAGCAGCGGCCGAGTGTTAATTAACAAGATCAAGACTACAGGCACTTATCCCAGCCACACAATGAAGCTGTGTCGTGGATTAATCTCATCTTCGAGACAAACCGGGCAAGTGCTTTCGAATTTACCACGAATGGAAACAACGGCCCTAGTTTACTTGTTTTCGGCGGATAGCGGTAGGGGCTTCTGACTTGAATGTGGGTTGTTTCCCGCACGTTTTTGTCTGTGAAGAGAGCGCTTCTTACAAATTTCGCAGATGATTCTCTCTGGCACTTGCGATCTGCCCGGCTCTCGATTGACCGCTAAACAAAGATCCGATGCAGCTTTACTTTCGATAAAATCAAAGGCTTTATTCGAACTACTCAAATATATTTCGAAGATTGTCGCATGAAACCATCACAGCTCAGCCTCAGATGGCTTGAGGTTTTTCTGATGACCGCGCAAAGCGGCTCGGTACAGACTGCCGCGCAACAGGCCGGTCTGTCCGTTAGCACCGTCTCGCATCATCTGAAGTCGCTGGAAACCAAACTCGGCACAGCGCTTTTTGATCACAGCCGCCGTCCCTTGCGCGTCACAGCCGCAGGTGCGTTATTTCAGCGGGATGTGGACGCCGCCCTGAAGCTCATTCGCAAAGCTGAAGCTGAGGCTCAGGCCGGATCGGTCGGCGAAACGCGATCCCTGGCGCTGGCCCTGATCGAGGATTTTGACGGCGACATCGCCCCGGAACTGGCACGTCACCTGACCACCGCCATGCCGAAATGCCGGTTTCGCCATCTCACCCGGCCCAGCCACGAAATTCTGGAGATGCTGCGCGCGCAGGAGATTGACGTCGGCCTCGCGGCACGCCCGCAGTCCGTGCCGGACGCCTTGAGCGAACACGCCATCCTGCGTGACCCCTACGTTCTGGCTTTGCCTGCTGGCGTCAAACTGGCCGAGAACCGGCTTATAGCTGGACAAACCGACCTGCCGTTTCTGCGCTATTCCTCAAATCAGCTCATGGCCCGGCAGATCGAACAGCAATTGCGCCGCCTCAACCGGGATCTGTCAGATCAGTACGAATTCGAGAGCACTCAAACCCTGATGCGTCTTGTGGCAGAAGGCGCGGGTTGGGCCATCACCACGCCGATGAATTACCTGCGTGCGCAGCGGTTTCATCGTCAGGTTCGGCTGGCCCCGTTCCCCGATAAGGGATTTGCGCGCACGTTATCGATCTATGCCACCGAACTCGCCGATCCTGTGGTGGTGCAAACGGTTACCGAGACCCTGCGGCGGCTAATTGAGACCCGCGCGGTGCAGCCCGTGATCGACGCGGAACCCTGGTTGCGGGATGCCTTTCGATTGCTGCCAGTCAATCGCTCAGAATCTTGAACCGCGCGCGGATGGCGGCGTCTTGTTCGGGCGTCAGGTAGTTTGGCTGATGCGTCTGCAAAACCTCCCGCGCCTTGGCACGCGCCACGCTCCAGGCATCGGGCGCGCCCTTTTCTTGCCAACTGCGCGGCATGTCCCGGTCGGCCAGCTCTGGGTAAACATAGTCGCGCTCCATCGCCTCAAACGTCTGCGCCCCGCCCAGGAAATGCCCCTCGCCCAGCACCGCATCGCAAATCGCGTCAAAGCCCAGATTGGCCTCGGACACTTCCACACCGCGCAGCGCGCGATAGGTGGCGGCGTGCATCTCATTGTCGAGGATAAACGCCTCGAAACTGACCCCTAAAAGCGAGGCGGTCATGCCCGAGCTTTCATAGATCAGATTGCCCCCTGCCAGCGCCGCCGCAAGCGAGGTCAGCCCTTTCTCAGCACCATATTGCGCATCGATTGCCTTGGCGTCCGACATCGAACAGGCGACACCGCTGGGCAGTCCGAGCCAATTGCTCAGCTGCGCCGAAGCCGCGTTGAGCACGGCAATCTCTCCCCCGCCCCCGGCAAAGGCCCCGGTACGTAAGTCGATCACCAACGGCCAGTTGGAAAAGACCATCGGATGGCCCGGTTTGATCACATGCACCATCGCAAGGCTGGCCAGCGTTTCTGCCAATGACTGCGCCAGAAACCCTGCAAGCGTGGCCGGTGCCGTAGCCCCAGCCTGAGCGGCCGTGATGAGCGACACGGGGATGTTGTGCGCCAGACACTCAAACGTCACATCTACAGCGTCCTCTCCATAGCGCATCGGGCTGATAACCGGGCTGATATGTGCCTTGAGCCATGGACGTTCTGCGAAAGCACCGTCTCCGCCCGACGCGATATCAAACATCTCGACAATCGGCGCGACGTGCTCAGGCAGTGTGAATGCCGTCGCAACGGGCTTGGTAGTGTTCCTGATCAGCGCATATGCGGTGTTCACATCCAGATCGTAAGGGTCTTCGACATCCGTGGCGATACAACAGCGGGTGAACCAGCTTACGTTGGTCAGTGTGTCCTGTAACCGGGTGAAATCATGCAAGTCGCTCAACGTTGAGGGACGATAAAGCCCGGTCTCAAGGTCAAGCGTCTGTACCGCAGCCCCGCCTGTGCCAAAATGCACCGCCTGTCCGCCCACGGTAATGCTGCGCGCCGGGTCCCGGCCCTGAAAGGTGAACGTCTTGGCGGCACTGGAAATCGCCGACTTGATCAGATCTGGCGGCAGGGAAATACGGTCTCCGGACAATTCATGCGCGCCATTTGCAAGAAAGAGCGCCGCAAGCCGGTCCGGCACCTCCCCTATCCCCAGCTCCTCTAACAGGCGCAGCGCAGTGTCAAAAATCTGCTGCAGATCGGTGTCCATGAGTGGCTTGTATTGGCCGCCAACTTGTCCAGGTGGCGCTGGGTTGATCGCAGGTGGCGCCGCTGCCTTGGCCAGCCGTTCGCGGCGTCCGGACCGACGCGACGGTTTTCTGGCCTCATTTGGCATAAGCGACCTCCTCAATGCACTGCTTCATGGAGCGGCATTCGGCACAAACCGGCAAGTGAATTCGAAGTCAGATCAATAAGTCGTAAATCTAATTCGAATTTTTCGAATACATTGCCCGCATGATTGACGAAAAGACGATTTCCCGGCCTTAACCACATGAACAGCTTGGAGTGGAGCCATGAAAACTCAGACCCGGTGCGTGGTGATCGGCGGTGGTATCGCCGGATGCTCGACCTTGTATCACCTGACACAGGAAGGTTGGACCGATGTCGTTCTGGTGGAGCGTAACGAGCTGACATCCGGGACGACATGGCACTCTGCCGCGCAGGTCACGAACTTTGGCATGAACCAGACGATGGTCGGACTGAAAACACATTCCATAAATCTTTACAAAGAGTTGGCGGACGATCCTGAATATCCGATCAACTATCACCACGGCGATGGCGGCATCCGCATGGCCAATACCGAGGCGCATATGGAGGGCTACCGTCACTTCGCCTCGATGGCGCGCGGGATGGATGTGCATTTCGAAGTGATCGATGCCGAGGAATGCGCCCGGCGGCATCCGCTTATTTCCACCGACAACCTGATTGGCGGGCTGTGGGACCCGCTGGACGGCGATATCGACCCCGCGCAGCTTTGTCAGGCGCTGGCGCGGCGTGCGCGCAAGGCAGGCGCTGAGGTCTATCGCAACACGCCTGTGACCGCCCTCACCCAGCATGCCGATGACAGCTGGACTGTGCACACCGAACAGGGCGACATCCGTTGCGAGGTGGTGGTCAACGCCTGCGGCTACCGCGTGAACGAGGTGGGCGCGATGATGGGCGTGCATCACCCGGTCATGTCGATGGAGCATCAGTATTTCCTGACTGAGCCGATCCAGGCAATCATGGATGCGGGACACCGTATGCCTCTGATCCGCTGCCCCATTAGCGATTATTACTGCCGGCAGGAAAAGAACGGGCTGCTCGTTGGGTTTTACGAACAAGACTGCAAAACCTGGGGCATGGACGGGATTGATCCCAATTTCGTCAATGCGCTATGCCCGGATGACCTAGACCGCGTGATGGACGTGCTTGAAGGCGCGTTTGCCCGCATGCCTGCGTTGCGCGACACCGGCATTCACACTGTGGTCAACGGCCCGATCACCTATACGATTGATGGCGCACCACTGGTTGGGCCCATCCCAGGTAAGAGAAATGCGTTTTGTATCATTGGCTTGCGCGCCGGTCTTGGAGAAGGCGGCGGACATGGTTGGTTGCACGCACAACAGATTGTGCATGGTGAGGCGTGCTATGACACCTGGCCTTTGGACCCGCGACGCTTCACAGGGCATGGCAATGTGGAACTCACCGCACTGAAGGCCATTGAAGACTACCAGAACGAATTCCGCTTCCATTTCCCGCATGAACACCGCCCAGCAGGTCGCCCAATCAAGACCACGCCCCTGACTCCGGTTCTGGCAGCAGAAGGGGCTGAGTTTGGCGTGGTAAACGGTTGGGAACGCGTGGATTTCTTCAAACCATCCCCTGATTTCAAGGAAACCCATTCCTTCCGCTTCAATGAAACCTTCGATGTGGTCGCGGCAGAGGTGAAGGCCATTCAGACCGGCGTGGGATTAACCGAAGTAAACGGCTTTAACCGCTTCGAGCTGACCGGATCAGATGTCCATAGCTTCCTCGACCGTATGGTCTGTGGTCCCGTGACGCGCAAATCTGGTCGTGCGGGTCTGGCCTATCTGCTCAACCACCACGGCATGGTGAAGGGGGAATGCACCATCGCCAACCTGCCCGCCTCCGATCGGGGACCTGACAGGGTTTGGTATGGCTCTGCGGCGGCGTCTGAGGCACATGACATGGATTGGCTCTGTGCCCATCTACGCCCTGATGAGGATGTGCAGATCCGGTCTTTGACCAATGACCAGACCATCCTTGTGCTGGCTGGGCCCAAGGCGCGTGATGTGCTGTCATCGGCAAGTCGTGGAGATTGGTCAGCAACGGCATTCCCCTGGCTTTCCGTGCGCGAATGTTTCATCGGAATCGCACCTGCTACGGTATTTTCTCTCAGCTTTTCCGGTGAGTTAGCCTATGAAATTCATGTTCCCAACAACCAACTTTACGCCGCCTATCTGGCTTTGCGCCAAGCCGGGGAGCTGCATGATCTGACCCTCTTCGGCTCTCGGGCCGTCGAGTCGATGCGGCTTGAGAAAGGGTTCCTGCATTGGAAATCCGACATCCTGACAGAGTTCGACCCCTTCGAGACTGGCCTGGATCGGTTCGTACGCATGAACAAACCGGATTTTATTGGTAAGGCAGCACTTGAAAACCGACGCAAGCAGGGTCCGCAAAAGAAACTGGTCACGTTGGAAATCGACAGTCGAGACGCCCCCGCCCATGGCGGGGCGTCGGTGATGGATGGCGAAAAAGTGATTGGCACAGTGACCTCCGGCGACTGGGGGCACAGGGTTGGCAAAAATCTGGCCTATGCCTTTGTAGATCCAGCATATTCTGAGGCAGGCCAGGAAACACGTATCGACATCATTGGCCATCTCACCCCCGCCAAGGTGATCCCTGCTTCGCCATATGACCCGGATATGGCCCTGCCGCGCGGTTAGAAGCGTCAGCAAACTTGCCATTTTGCGGAACTTGTTTACCTTTTCGCAGCACGCCACGCTCTGGGTGCGGCCTTGGGGAAGGTCCGGATGTCGGTAGTCAAACAGCTTTTGATCCTGTGCTGTCTCGCAGGGCTCGCCTATGGCGGGTACGAGGGCTATCGCACCTACTTGCTGCCTCCTGAGGAGGCTGAAGCAGAGGACCCCCCGCGCCCGGTGACGATAGAAGTGGCCGAAGCCAAAACAAGCCGGATTTCTGAAACGGTCGAGGCCGTGGGCACCACGCGCGCACTGCGCTCGATTGAGATCGTGCCTGAGGACGAGGGTCGTGTCGTAACCCTCAACATCACGCCGGGGGCCAAGGTCAAACAAGGTGATGTGCTTGTAAAACTTGATGAAACCATTGAGCGCGCCGATCTGGCCGAAGCCAGCGCGCGTATGACTGAGCAAGAGCTTGCGTTGGCCCGGATCAAGCGGCTTTTAAGCACAAGCGCTGTGAGCCAGGCGTCGCTGGAAGAGGCCACAGCACGTCTGGCCGAGGCCGAAGCCGCGTTGGAGCGCGCCCGTCAAAGGCTGGCCAATCGCACCATTGACGCACCGTTTGACGGCATCGTTGGCCTCTCCGAGATCGACGCAGGAGCGCGCATCGAGGCCGGCGATATGATCGCGCGGCTTGATGACCTGAGCCAGGTGGAGCTTGAGTTTTCCCTGCCGGAAACGCTCTTTGGCCGGGTTAACACTGGCCTTGCCATCACAGCCACCAGCCCGGCTTTCCCGGACAAACGGTTCGAAGGCCGGATAGAGGCCGTCGACAGTCGTATCGACCCGATCGCACGCGCCTTCCGCACACGCGCGGTGATCCCCAACCCGGAAGGCCTCTTGCCGGCGGGCATGTTCATGTCCCTGACGCTGATCCTGTCCGAGCTGGAAGCGCTAACCGTGCCCGAAGAGGCCATCGTATTTCAGGCCGCCGCCACTTACGTGTTTCTAATCGAAGGCGAAGAGGCCCGCAGGGTCTCGGTCACCACAGGGCCGCGCCGCGATGGGCGTATTGCCGTCCTGTCCGGTCTTGAAGAAGGCGACATCGTAGCCATTCGCGGCCTTGCACGCCTGCGCGATGGATCAACTGTGGTGATCAAAGCCGAAGGGAACGAAGGCACCGCGGCGCAGGATGGCGACTCATGAGGCTGTCGGACATGGCCGTGCGCCGCCCGGTTCTGGCGGCGGTGGCCAGCCTATTGATCCTTGTCTTTGGCCTTGCCGCCCTACAGTCGATCCCGATCCGCGAATTGCCGGATGTGGACAATGCCGTTGTCTCTGTTGACACCACCTATGTGGGTGCCGCGCCCGAGGTGATCGACTCTGACATAACTGAAACGCTGGAAGGGGCGCTGGCGACCATCAACGGTGTCCGGTCGATCAGTTCCGGCTCGCGCCCTGGACGGTCACGCATCACCATCGAATTTGAGGCCAGCCGCGATCTGGACGCGGCCGCAGCCGACGTGCGCAACGCGGTCTCCCGCGTGAGCGGCCGCTTGCCCGAAGAGGCCGAGGAGCCGCGGGTCATCAAATCCGACGCCGATGCCGACCCGGTGATGCGTCTGGCCATCACCTCAACCCGCATGACCACCGCCGAGATCACGGACTACATCGACCGGTTCATCGCCGACCGGATTTCGACCGTCGAGGGGGTGTCAACCCTACGCATCTACGGTCAACGCCCTTTTGCCGTGCGCATCTGGATCGACCGCCGCGCGCTGGCAGCGCGCAAACTCACAGTCGCGGATATTGAGACGGCCCTCAGGCGCAACAACATCGAACTCCCCGCCGGCGAGGTGAAATCCGACAGTCGCCAGCTTTCGGTACGCCTCAACAGCCGCCTGGGCAGCATCGAGGACTTTCGCGATCTGGTCATCGACCGGGTGGCGGGCTATCCCGTGCGCCTGCGTGATGTGGCGCGGGTCGAACCGGGTGTGTCTGACGAGACCACCATTGTGCGCACCAATGGCAGTGATGCGGTCGGTATCGCCGTACTGCGCCAAAGCCGCTCCAATACGCTTGCTATTTCAAATGCCGTGCGTGCCGAGATTGACGCCATCACGCCGACTTTGCCCGAAGGCATGGAAATCATTGTCGGCTCTGATGACGCGCTTTTCGTCGGGGCCTCAATCCGCGAAGTGCTGATTGCGCTTTCCATCTCGTTGGCGCTTGTGGTGCTTGTGATCCTCGTTTTCCTGCGCTCCCTGCGCGCCACGCTGGTGCCCGCCATTGCCATCCCCGTCTCGTTGGTGGGCTGTTTCATCCTGATTTCCGCCTGGGGCTTTTCGCTCAACACGCTCACACTTTTGGCGCTCTTATTGGCCATCGGCTTGGTGGTAGACGACGCCATTGTCGTGCTGGAAAACATCCAACGCCGCATTGAGTTGGGGGAAACCCCGCTTGTCGCAAGCTATCGTGGCGCGCGACAGGTGACTTTTGCGGTCATTGCCACCTCGCTCACGCTTATGGCTGTGTTCGTGCCGCTCTCGTTCATGCCCGGACAGGTCGGTCGTCTGTTCATCGAGTTTGGCTGGGTCATGGCGGGAACCGTGGCCATTTCAACCTTTGTCGCGCTGACCGCCTGCCCGGCGCTGGCCTCCAAGGTTCTACGTGCGCGCCGCGAGGGCACCGAACGCGCTCCGGATCACCGCACCTGGCCCCAGAAAGCCTATGAGGCCCTGCTCACACGCGCTGTGGCCATGCCGCTCGTGGTGATCGTGCTTGGCGGCTGTGTCACCGCGGGTGCGGCACTCTTCTATCAGGACCTTGCGCGCGAGTTGGCCCCGCGTGAGGACCGTGGCGTTGGCTTTGTGCCCCTGACTGCACCACAAGGCAGCACAGTCGCCCATTCCGACCTCGCCGCGCGACAGGTTGAGGAAATCCTGGAACCCATCCGCGAAACAGGCGTGATCGAAACGGTGTTCACCTTCACCGGATGGGGCAATCGCGCCTACCGGTCTTTCGTCGTCTTCCGGCTTGCCCCATGGGAAGAGCGCGATGTTCCGGTCAGTGACGTTGTCGACCAGATCCGCGAGCGGATTGACGAGGTCACGATTGCGCGGGGCTTCCCAGTCACGCCAGCCGGGCTTGGCCTGCGCGGCAATTCCACTCCTGTGCGCGTGGTGATCAGCGGCCCAGATTTTGAGAGCGTCAAGGACTGGTCTCAGGACCTGTTGGAGCGCGCGAAAGAGATCGACGGGCTGGTCGATCCCGACATCAACTTTGAACAGAACCTGCCACAGCTGGATGTCCGCATCGACCGCCAGCGCACCGACGACCTCGGCATATCCGTGGAAACCATCGCCAACACGCTGCAGACCATGCTGGCTTCGCGCGAGGTCACCGGTTTTGTCAGTCAAAGCCGGGAATACCCGGTGATCCTGCAGGCCGAAGGTACCCAGCGCCGCACACCATCGGACATCGCGAATATCTTTGTGCGGGCGGGCGACGGAGAGACGCTGGTGCCTCTGGGCGCTCTGGTGGCACTGGAGGAAAACGCTGCGGCCCCGTCCCTGCGCCGGTTTGACCGCCTACCCTCGATCCAGCTCTCCGGCTCGCTGGCCCCCGGTGCCAGTCTCGGCAATGTGCTCAGCGCCGTGGAAGACGCCGCCGCTGAGATCCTGCCGCCGGAAGCCAAGCTTGGCTATTCTGGGCAATCGCGGACATTCAAAGACACCTCGGCAGGCATCAGCCTTGTGCTGGCGCTGGCTATGCTGATCGTCTTTCTGGTGCTGGCCGCACAATTCGAGAGTTTCGTGCATCCGGTGACAATCATGCTCACGGTGCCCGCCGGTATCGCAGGGGCAATCTATGCCATGGCCATCGGGGGGCTGACGCTCAATGTCTATAGCCAGATCGGGATCATCCTGTTGGTGGGCCTTGTGGCCAAGAACGGCATCCTGATCGTAGAATTTGCCAACCAACTGCGCAGCGAAGGATTTGAGCGGCGCGAGGCTGTGATCCGTGCCTCTGTCCTGCGCCTGCGGCCCATTGTGATGACGGTGATCTCAACCGCATTGGGGGCCATGCCGCTGGTCTTAGCCACGGGCGCTGGCGCCGAAAGCCGTCAGGCGATTGGTACGGTGATTGTCGCAGGACTCTTGCTGGCCAGTCTACTGATGCTGGTCGTCACACCGGTGCTGTACGACCTTCTGGCGCGCTTCACCAAACCCCAGGGCGCGCTGGAGCGTCGTCTGGAAGCAGAGCTGAGCGAGAAGCCCGCCGCACTTTAGCCTTGAGGCGCAGATTCCTCACCTTCAGCAAATACAGCAATCAAACATCCGGTTTCCGTGCGCGACGAATGCTCAGTCCCCGGCGCCAGCCAGACCACATCCCCCTGCCGATACACGGTCCCGTCATTGTCGATCAATTCACCTTCGAGCATCAGAAACTCTTCCGCCCCGCCATGCTGATGCGGGGTCGAACTTGATCCGGGATCCATTTTGTAAATGTAAAACCCCACATCCCGCGGCAGTTCCGTGTTGAGCTTGAGCATCGATGTGCCCGGTTCGATCTCATCATCAAATGCCTCAAACGCGGATGCATCCCGGATATTCGCCACCCGCCGCTGATGCGCTTCAATTGGTTTCATCGCCAAGTCTCCCAGCTTTCTTTTTGCCCAAAATATCCCCGCCGGAGGCTCCGACGCAAACCAATTCGCGGGGCGCTTGGAAAATAGAATTTTGGGAATTCTGGCGGAGAGACAGGGATTCGAACCCTGGAGACGGTTTCCCGCCTACACACTTTCCAGGCGTGCGCCTTCGACCACTCGGCCACCTCTCCGGCGCGACCTCTTTAGCGCCCGTGCGGTGCGCAATTCAAGCGGATTTTCCAAAGCGGCGGTCTATACTTTGCGGAATGTCAGGTAATGCGGCACACGCCCTTCGCGCAGAGCCTTTTGCTCATAGCGTGTGGAAATCCAATCATCCCATGGCTGCCGCCAGTCTTCGGGACCTTCACACAGCCACTCAAATCTATGTTTTGGCACCATTTCCAGCGTTTGACGCACATAATCCGGAATATCCGTGGCCACGCGGAAAATAGCGCCCTGCTGCATCACTTGCGCCAAGGGTTCCAGATGCTCTGATGTTACAAACCGCCGCCGGTGATGGCGCTTTTTGGGCCATGGGTCAGGATAAAGCAGAAAGGCCCGCGCGACACTCTGCGCTGGCAACACGTCAAACATGTCCCGCGCGTCACCGGGATGGATGCGGATATTGCTCTGACCACTTTCACGAATCTTACCCAAAAGCATCGCCACACCGTTGATGTAGGGCTCACAGCCTATAAACCCCGCATCCGGGTTAAGGGCAGCCTGATGCACCATATGCTCACCGCCGCCAAAACCGATTTCCAGCCAAAGAGGTTTGTCTCCAAAAAGGTGGTTCAAATCGAGCGGCGTTCGGTCCGGATTGACGTCCCAATCCACGGCGCCCGGCGAGAGTGCGGCCAGATCTTCATCCAGATAGGTCTTCTGGCTGTCCCGAAGATGCTTACCCTTGAACCGGCCATAGAAATTTCGCCAGGGCGCGCCGGAAGGATGGGAACCGGTGTTTTTTGGATTGGACATTGCGTCAAATGTCTCGTCTGAAGAAACAAGGGCCGCCTACGGATTGAGACGGCCCAAGTGCATTTATTGACAAAGCTTACACAGCCTTCTTCAAGCTCTCAACTAGGTCGGTCTTTTCCCAGCTAAAGCCACCATCGGCCTCCGGTTCACGACCAAAATGGCCATAAGCTGCTGTGCGTTCATAGATCGGGCGGTTGAGACCCAGATGCTCACGGATGCCGCGTGGCGTCAGATCCATCACCTCTGCGACCGCCTTTTCGATTTCAGCTGGGGCAACTTCCCCTGTGCCATAGGTTTCGGCGTAAATCGACAAAGGTTTCGCCACGCCAATCGCATATGAGAGCTGAATCGTGCACCGTTCGGCCATGCCGGCAGCAACGACGTTCTTTGCCAGATACCGTGCTGCATAGGCCGCTGAGCGATCCACCTTGGTCGGGTCCTTGCCGGAAAACGCGCCACCGCCATGCGCGGCCGCACCGCCATAGGTGTCAACGATGATCTTGCGCCCGGTCAGGCCCGCATCCCCGTCAGGGCCGCCAATTACAAATGTGCCTGTGGGGTTCACCCACCATTCGGTCTTGTCGCTGATCCACTCCGCAGGAAGCACTTCGCGGATATAAGGCTCAACAATAGCGCGAATGTCATCGCTGGTCTGATCTTCGCTTTCATGCTGGGTCGACAGAACAATGGACGTCACCTCAACCGGCACGCCATCCTCATACCGCAGCGAAATCTGACTTTTGGCATCGGGGCGCAGTGTAGGCTCCTTGCCGGATTTGCGCACTTCGGCCAGACGACGCAGGATTGCGTGACTGTACTGAATCGGTGCGGGCATCAACGCTTCGGTCTCGGTTGTGGCATAGCCAAACATGATGCCCTGGTCGCCTGCCCCGTCCTTGTCCACACCTTGGGCGATATGGGCAGACTGCTCATGCAAGAAATTGAGCACATGGCAGGTGTTCCAATGGAAATGCTCTTGCTCATAGCCGATGTCGCGAATGCAATCGCGCGCGATCTGGCCAATGCGGCCCATGTAGTTTTTCAACCGTTCCTGATCGGACAGGCCGACTTCGCCACCCACAACCACCATACCACTTGTGGCAAAGGTCTCACATGCAACACGTGCCGTGGGTTCTTCGGCTAAAAAGGCGTCCAATACTGCGTCGGAGATCCGGTCGCAGACCTTATCTGGGTGTCCCTCTGACACGGACTCAGAGGTGAACACGTAGTTCTTTCGGGACATAGATTGCTCCATTCAAAAAATCCGCCACGCCAGGAAGCCGTTGTGACGGTCAAACGCCTGCATATGCAGCGCAGGATTGTTGGTCAACGCCTAAAACGAATTGCTACGGCGGGCGTGCGTTGCGGTCCCCATCGCGCAGAGCAACAAGGCAAGCGCAACAAAAGGCAGATCACCCAATCTGGAATAAGGTGTCGCTGCCAAAGCAGGCGGCAAAGGCGCGTCTATCCAACCCGCTTCGCCCAATGGAATTTCCGCCAGAATATGCCCCGCCCCGTCAATGACAGCCGACACGCCCGTATTCGCCGCGCGCACCATGGGCAGGCCCTGCTCTACACTGCGCAACCGCGCCTGCGCCAGATGCTGATACGGACCAGACACTTTTCCAAACCAGGCATCATTGGTGATCATCAAGAGCACATTGGGACGTTCCGGAGCCGAGAGGATATTGCGCGCAAAGACACCCTCGTAGCAGATCAAAGGCAGCGCCTTTCCAATCGACCCCATCTCAAGCACCTGCGCGCCGGGGCCTGATGAAAAACCAGCGCCGGTTTCCGCCGCCAGCCCCTTGATTCCAAATTTTGCGAGCAATCCGCCCAAAGGCATGAATTCCCCAAAAGGAACAAGGTGATGCTTGTCATACAGCCCCGCGAGTTTGCCGGCACCGTCCATAAAGATCAGCGAATTGAAAATCCGATCGCCTTCGAGCCGCCGCAACCCCAAAACCACCTCACTGCCCTGTGCTGCGATCGCAATCGCGGCCAGCGTCTCATCCGCATGGTTGAGCAATACTGGAAGCGCAGTTTCAGGCCAGATCACCATGTCGGGCCGCCCGTTCTCACCGGGCTCAGCTGTGAAGGCCACTTGCCGGTCATAGAAACCCTGCATTTTGTCAGGGTCCCATTTTTCGTGTTGTGGTGCGTTGGGCTGTATCAGCCGCACGATGGGTGCATCGGCCATCTGGTCAGAGATGGTTGGTGGAGGAGTCAGCGCGGCGCCTGAACCAAATAGGCATGCCAAGACCAGAACAGCAGAGCCTCCGATCAAGCGTCGCCCTGCGAATACGTACCAAAGCGCAGACGCCCCGACCAAAACCAACAGGATGAGGCCCAGCGCCCCGGACCAGGAGGCCCAATAAAGCCAGGGCGTATAGATCAGGACATGCCCCACCTGCGCCCACGGAAAGCCGGTCATCAACCAGCCGCGCAGCGCCTCAAACGCAGTAAATGCGCCGATCCACGCCAATGCACTGCCCCCCAAAGCGCGCGCTACGCCAAAGGAAAGCGCCCAGAAGATCGCAAACCCGAAGCTAACGCCGAGGATTGCAAATGGTGCCAGCCAACCGTGGCGTACAGCATCAACGAAGAAAGGTTCGACAATCCAACTGAGTGAGAGTGCAAAATACCCTGCCCCGGCCCAAAACCCGATAGTGGCCGCGCGCCGCCAATCCGGAGCGTGTGTGTAAAGACCATAGACAACAGAAAGGGCAAGAAAAGTAACCGGCCATAGATTCCAGGGCGCCTGCCCCAAAGCCGCCAACGCACCCAGCACACCAAGACCGGCGAACCGATAAAGCCGCCGCGCTTCGCTGAAACGCTGAAGGCGCGCGACCATGTCTGTCATGCTCTAGCCCTCGGCCCCTTCTGGCAGGCGCACGCGCAGCCGCTGAATACGGCGCGGGTCTGCCTCGGCCACCTGAATTTCGATGCCATTGGGATGCTCTACGAGCTCGCCGCGCACCGGCACCCGGCCCAAAAGCATGAACACCAGCCCACCAAGCGTGTCGATCTCTTCCTCATCGACCTTTTCCACTTCGGTCAGCGACATGCCAATCTCAGCCTCAAACTCATCCAGCGGTGTTTTGGCCAGTGCCATATAGCAGCCTGGTTTTTCCTGGGTCCAATACTGCCCCTCGATCACGTCATGCTCATCGGCAATTTCACCCACGACCTGTTCAATCAAGTCCTCAATGGTCACGAGGCCATCCACACCACCATATTCGTCAATCACGAGCGCCATATGCCGCCGCTCGGCCTGCATCTTTTGCAACAGAACGCCAATGGACATCGAAGGCGGCACAAACAAAAGCGGCCGCAACATTTTCTTCATAGAAAACCGCCCGCCGCCGTTGAAGCCGTGCTTGAGGGCAAAATCCTTAAGATGCACAAACCCAATGGGCGTATCCAGCGTGCCCTCATAGACCGGCAACCGCGTGAGACCGCTGTCGCGAAAGGTCTGGACCAGTTCATCTTTGTTTGAGGTCGCCGAGACAGATACTATGTCTGCCTTAGGAATGGCCACATCCTCAACCGACAAGCGCCGCAGGTTGCCAAGACCAAGACCTGTGGTCGCCATGACCTGATCCGATTGCTCGGGATCCGCCTCTGTTTCGTCATTTGGGGACAGCGCGCCAAAGAGCCTGCTGAAAAAACCGCTCTGGTGATCGTCGCTGTCGTGATCTACCGATTGCGCGCCCTGCGCTGCGGTAGAGGATCCTTCGTTACTGTCGCCCATTGTCACTTTCTCGAAAAAGGGTTTGCCCCTCACACGCTCAATATGGGTCAGGTAGACCCAGTTTGCCAAGTATTTCGACCTCAAGTCCTTCCATCAGGGTGGCATCCAGGTCACGCTCGTGGTCATAGCCCAGCAAATGCAAAATTCCGTGAACAATAAGATGCGTCACATGATCGGCCATCGGCTTGCCCGCCGCCTCTGCTTCGCGCAGGCAGGTGTCATAGGCAATGGCGATGTCGCCCAGCTCTGTGTCTTGGGCAGAATCCGGCGCAGGCGGCGTTGCCCCATCGACCGCCGCGCCACGTTCTGCACTGGGCCAGCTCAGGACGTTCGTGGGTTGGGGTTTGTCGCGGAAATCCTCATTGAGCGCTGCAATACGCGTGTCATCACAGGCCAAAAGCGATATTTCAAAGCCTTGCAGGTCAAGGTCAAGATGGGTGAGCGTTGCCAGCGCAGCACGCTGGGCCATTTCCGCCAGATCAACGGCAGACCAGCGGTCATCTTCCAAAACGACATCCACTGGCATTGCCCTACACGTCAACCGAAGCGCAGTTGGAAAATTGCAATTTTCCAGACCATTTTCTTGCAAGAAAATGCGCCCTTGCGTCACGCGTCCGCATCGTAAGCCTCGATAATGGCCGCCACCAGCGGATGGCGCACCACGTCCTTGGCGGTGAAGTAGTTGAACGCGATCTTGGGAATGTCCTTCAAGAGGCGCTCCGCATCATGCAACCCACTGGTTACCCCGCGCGGCAGGTCTACCTGAGACCGGTCCCCGGTAATCACCATGCGGCTGCCTTCGCCCAGACGCGTCAGGAACATCTTCATCTGCATCGACGTGGCGTTCTGCGCCTCATCCAGTACCACAAAAGCGTTGGACAAAGTCCGCCCCCGCATAAAGGCCAGTGGAGCAATCTCGATGCGTTTTTCCTCAATGAGTTTCGCCACTTGTTTGCCCGGCAAAAAATCGTTCAGCGCGTCATAAAGCGGCTGCATATAGGGATCGACCTTGTCCTTCATATCTCCAGGCAGATAGCCCAGTTTCTCCCCCGCCTCTACGGCAGGACGGCTGAGGATGATGCGATCCACATGGCCTTCGATGAACATGCTGACACCTACCGCGACAGCGAGATAGGTCTTGCCCGTCCCCGCAGGACCAATCCCAAACGCCAGCTCATTGGTAAATAGCGCGTTCACATAGGCTTTCTGGGCATCGGTACGAGGCTCCACCGGCTTCTTGCGGGTCTTGATCTCAACCCGCCCGCCTTTGAACATCTCAAGCTGATCACCATTCTCGGGCGCGGCCTCGGAATTGCCCATGCGAAGCTCGCGGTCCACATCGCCCGGCTCAACACTGCGCCCCTCTTCCAGCCGCTGGTAGAGTGACATCAGAACGTCCCGCGCCGCGTCGGCACTGTCGGTATCCCCGATGATGGCAAGCTGGTTGCCCCGGCGCAATATCTGTACGCCCAGCGATTTCTCGATATCAGCCAGGTTACGGTCATATTCACCGCACAGGTCGATCAACAGGAAATTGTCAGGAAACTCGATGACGGTTTCATCAATGGCGTTCGGATCGTTAGACGGCATCAGCACATGTGTGGCCAATCAGAGCTCCCTTGTGAGCGGATTCGGGGTGATGGTGCCAAGTTGCACGACCATGTGCAAGCCCGGCTGGTTTCGGCTCAAGTGATTGCTCCGAAATACGCCAAATGCATGACCGTTCGCTGAACTCAGACCGAATCCGCCACAGACGAACCAGATTTGAATGGACCAACCGCCGTATTGGGCTCTCCGGCTCCGGAACAGACAGGTTTTCCATCGTGATCCAACCGTTGTGAGAGATACCCCTCAACCCCGTCGTCAATGATCCAATGGTCACAGCCATTCGGGTCAATCCAGATGCCCGCCTTAAGTTCACTGAGATGTTTACTGTCAAAACCGCGGTCGACGGTCTTATCCGCCTTCGTGCCCAGTTCACCGCATGCACCCAGCGCGCCGATCAAAGGCAGTGCCGCTATAAATTTTAAAAATGTCATGCCCTGCCCCTTTACCGCACACATGTGATTTCAACGCGGCGGTTCTTGGCCTGACCTGCCGCTGTGGCATTTGTCGCTGTGGGGTTGCGCTCTCCATAACCCCGAACATCGGTGATTTTCGCCCCAACGCCCGACGCCACACGCGCCACAGCATTGGCCCGGCGCAAAGACAGGTCCAGATTATACTCATCAGACGCCCGGCTATCGGTGTGCCCTGTGATGATGAAAGACTTGGCATCTGCCGTGCGGAAGAACTTGGCCAGCCTGATCTGACCTGCGTTGCTGATGCGCGCACTGTTGGTGGCAAACATCTGATCGGTGCTGACCACACCGCACACGATGCCCCTGTGACAGACCGGCTTGCCTTGGCGATTGACATGCGGGGTCATGAACCCTTCGGTCCCGTCATCCATCACCCAGTGCTCACAGCCATCTGGATCGACCCAGATTGTGGGCACATAACGTTCGCCTTTTTGCGTGGATTGCGCCAGAGTCGCGTTTGGCATCGCCCCCGCGACCAAAACCGCCGCACCCAAGCCAAAGAAAACGGCTCGCATTGCATGGCGCGTCCTTATGGTCTGTGTCGTCATTCTGTCCCCCAGAAAAGCACGTTTGGCAGTACGTAGCCTTTTAGTTTGGACGCAAGATTAACAAACTTGCCTCACAAGGAAAGAAAAAACACCATATCTTGTAGTCATTACCGCTGAGGTCGCAGAATAAAGCGATGTGTAAGCGTCACACCACCGCTTCTAAGGCATTCGCCCAAACGCTTTGGTCCAAGTTTTCGCTCGAACGCTTTGGATCACGATCGAACGATCCGCCCCGCCAGAGAATTTGCCCCACTATCAATGATTTCTACCTGAGCGAGGTGGCCTACGCCCACATCTGCATCCGCAACATGCACCGCATGCAGGTAATCGGATTTGCCCACCATCTGACCGGGAAGCCGCCCCTCTTTTTCAAACAGAACCCCCACAGTCCGTCCCACCATGGCATCCTGCGTGGCGCGTTGATGATGGGTGATGCGCGCCTGCAAGCGGTGCAGCCGCTCGGATTTCACGTCCTCTGGCAGCTGATCCCGCTCAGCCGCCGGGGTGCCCGGGCGCGTGGAATATTTGAAGGAATAGGCATAGCCGTATTTCACTTCCTCGATAAGGTCGATCGTATCCTGAAAGTCCTGCTCGGATTCTTCAGGGAACCCCACAATGAAGTCACCAGACAGAACAATGTCGGGCCGCGCTGCGCGAATGCGCTCGATAAGCCGCAAATAGCTTTCCGCAGTATGGCTGCGATTCATCCGCTTCAAAATCCGGTCACTGCCCGATTGCACCGGCAAATGCAGATAGGGCATCAGCTTGGCACAGGTGCCATGCGCCTCGATCAGGTCGTCCGTCATGTCATTGGGGTGGCTCGTGGTGAAGCGAATGCGCTCCAGCCCGTCGACCTTGTCCAGTTCCCAAATGAGCTTGGCCAAAGACCAGTCCGCCCCATCCGGACCTGCCCCGTGATAGGCATTTACATTCTGACCAAGCAGCGTGATTTCACGCACGCCGCGTTCCACCAGATCGCGCGCCTCTTCCACGATGCGACCCACCGGGCGGCTCACCTCGGCCCCACGCGTATAGGGTACCACGCAGAAGGCGCAGAACTTGTCGCAGCCTTCCTGCACCGTCAGGAACGCCGTCGGGCCGCGCTTGGCTTTGGGCCGGTGCCGCAATGTGTCGAACTTGTCGTCCACCGGAAACTCAGTGTCGAGCGCCTTGCCGCCCGTCTGCGTTTTCGCCTCAAGCTCAGGCAGGCGGTGATAGCTTTGCGGGCCGACCACCAGATCGACCATCGGCTGACGGCGCATGATCTCCTGCCCCTCGGCCTGTGCTACACAGCCCGCCACGCCAATCTTCAGATCTGGTTTGGCCTCTTTCAACCCCTTGAACCGGCCCAACTCAGAATAGACCTTTTCCGCCGCCTTTTCGCGAATATGGCAGGTATTCAAAAGGATCATATCCGCGTCATCGGGCGTGTCCGTCTCGACATAGCCCGCCCCCCCATGGCCTCGGCCATGCGCTCGCTGTCATAGACATTCATCTGACAGCCGTAGGTCTTTATATAAAGCCGTTTGGGCTTGGACATGTGACGCTCACCTTTGTCGCGGTTTCAGGGCGCCTGCCTACATCAAATCACCCATGTCTTGCAATGCGCTGCGTTTTGTTCGACCTTGCGAAAAAAGAGCAGACATCGACATGCAGCACGAAGATCTGACGACATTCCTGAATGCAAAGCCCCAGGCACTTGCCAAGGGGCCGATTGCGTTGATTTTCATCGAAGACGAGGTCGAAGTCGACACCACGCTGCGTCATCACCTTGATTGCGGGTTCAAGTCAGTTCTGAGCTTTATGCCAAAGGATTTCAAGCTGGCAGATGATGTGGCCCGCAAAGTGCACCGCATCGAATACAATGTCACCCACGACGCTTCCTATGTGGACCTGATCAACCAAGTGATTCCGGCGGTCAACAATCAATGGCTCTATTTCTGCTTCAACGCGGAATACCTGTTCTACCCGTTCTGCGAGACCCGTACCGTGGGCGAGTTACTGACATTCCATTTCGAAGAGCGGCGCGATGCGATGCTGTCCTACGTGGTGGATGTCTATGCTGGCGATTTGAACAAGCATCCCAATGCCGTGTCGCTGGAAGACGCGCATCTGGACAAGTCCGGTTACTACGCTCTGGCACGCAATGACCCGGACAATCACAACCACCCAAAGGAACGTCAGCTGAATTTCTTCGGCGGTTTGCGCTGGCGCTATGAGGAACACATCCCAGAAGACCGGCGCAAGATTGACCGGATATCGCTGTTCCGGGCCAAGCCAGGCCTTGTGATGCGCCCCGATCACACATTCAACGACGAGGAATACAACACCTATGCCTGCCCCTGGCACCACAATGTCACAGCCTCTGTGATTTCTTTCCGCGCCGCCAAAGCGCTCAAGTGTAACCCCGGTTCAACCTTCGATATCGAGACCTTCAAATGGCATAACTCAACGCAGTTCGAGTGGCATTCGCGGCAATTGCTGGATCTGGGTCTCATGGAACCCGGCCAGTGGTTCTAAAGCGTTTCGCGATCATCTGCGAGTCAGGTTTATCGCGAAACGCTTTAACGCCGCCGCGCCCAGATGCGCAGGTCCACGACGGCCTTTAAGAAAACCACACCCGCAAGTATGCAAAGCGCCCATTTGCTGATGGGTTCCATCGCCCCTTCGATCAAGAGTGCATGGACCACCGTTCCGGTGATAATCACGGCGGCAAGGCTGGTATGTACCCGGCGCCAAAGCCTGGGGCCAAGTCGAAGGCGCTTTCTCGGAAGTGCAAGAAGCGCCGCCAGAAACACAGCCCACATCGCGACAACGCCCCAGACCGAGAACGGTGTGGGCGACCGGAAGAGCAGCACGTCGATGACATCCGGCGGGCTTGTGATCCAAAGTCCGACCACATGTACTGCGACGGCCAAAACCAGCCCGGAACCGACCCAACGATGCACATGCCGCCCAGTCACTGCACGCAGTCCCGGCAGCACCCCTGCCGCCAATAACGGTTGCAACAACATCAGAGCCAGTCCCAGAATACCGGCAAACCCCGCTATGATGTAAACCGGCTCGCGCCATTCCAGAAGCGGACTCTGCGTTGCGGCCAACACAGGCACGACAACGGCCAGTCCAACGGCAATCCAAATCAGAGTGGCACGCATGATTGGCAAGGCGATACGATGGCCCGGCTCACACTTGTTTCAACACGAACTCAACATGCAGCGTGGTATCGCTCGAACTGGCCATGATGGGCCGCAGAAACACCGTCTCAAACGAGGCATCGTCAAATTCGGCATCATAGGCCAGATGCCCATGCGGTTGGCCAAAGGCAGGTACGATTTGCGGCATGTCCATGTGAAACGCGCCATTCGCATCCGTAAGCGTGGCACCATGGCTTTCCGGTTCGCGCTCATGTCCCTCGGTCGTATGCGCCCACATCTGGATGCGTCGCCCTGCCAGAGGCGCGCCATCTCCGGCGCGGCGCACGGACCCAGTCATCAGAAACCCGCCCCGGCCAATGCGCTCAACAATCGGCGCGCCAGGATAGTAGTTGTTTGCGCCCCCGGGCATGGTTGGCGTTGGCGCCAGCCCTTGCGCGCGCGCCGGCACCACAAGGCCGGATGCGCCCGTTGCGACAACTGCGCCACCACCAGCGAGGACATATCGACGTGTCAGACGTGGCGTGCTCATGGGTATGTCTCCTTCTGCGCTTGAAACCTGAACTTAGCGCAAACGCGCTTTATTCCGAGCCATGTCACAAAAGTTTCGTCAGGAGGCGAAGTCAAAGCTTCGTGACCGATCTCTCAGTTGATCAGCCGAGTTCAGCCGAAAACGGGCTACATGGAGCCATTTTTTTCAGAAAGATGTAAAAGCGTTATTCGCTCAGGCGCTTCAGCGTGTCGACAATCGCACTGTTGCTGCCACTGCTGGAGCTTTGATTGTCAAATCCGGTCAACGCCGCGATCTGACCGCGGGCATCGGCCGAATTGTCATAAAGGTTCATACCAAAATCATAGGTCAGCTGCATCCGGTCATGTAGGAAAGGCCAAAACGCGCGTTCTTGCCACGCCGCCGCCATCACCGCAATGATAAGACCCGCGCGCACATAAGTCGCAGCGCGTTTGGCCCGAACGGACCGTGCCTTATTGATGTCAGCACGCGTATTTTCTTGTCTAGCAGCAGCAGTCATGGTGCCACTATGACCGTTTTAAGTGGCAAGATTGGGGCAATCCACTGTCCAAATCGCGACAAACCCATGCCGAAATATCCGCCAAAAACGCGCCTTTGAAGCTCAGAGATTCTCGGGCTGCGGCATGCCCAGCACGTGATAACCTCCATCCACGCGGATCACTTCGCCCGTGGTACAGGCCCCAGCATCAGACGCCAGATACACCGCCGTGCCGCCGATGGCCTCTAGCGTGGCATTGGCCCGCATCGGCGCATTTTCCTCAGTGTGACGGAATGTCTTGCGTGCGCCGCCAATGGCTGCACCGGCCAGTGTTTTCATCGGGCCAGGTGAAATCGCATTGACCCTGATTTTGTCCGGTCCCAGATCATTGGCCAAATACCGTGTCGTCGCCTCCAGTGCCGCCTTGGCCACGCCCATGACATTGTAATTGGGCACAACCCGGTTCGACCCTTGGTAAGTGAGCGTGAGCATCGTGCCACCCTGCTCTTTCATCAGCGGATAGGCCCGACGCGCCACCTCGATGAAGGAATAGACCGAGATATCCATCGAATGCTTGAAATTAGGGCGCGTGGTATTGAGGAACCGTCCCGACAGCTCAGTCTTGTCGGAAAAGGCAATGGCGTGGACTACAAAATCGATCGTCGGCCAGCGCTTACTCAAGCGCTCAAAGGCAGCCTCTATGGAAGCATCATCCGTCACATCCACATCCATCAGGATATCAGACCCCAGCGACTGCGCCAGCGGCTCAACCCGCTTGGCAAAGGCCTCTCCCTGATAGGAGAAGGCCAGTTCTGCCCCTGCATCATGCAGCGCCTTGGCAATCCCCCAGGCGATGGAGCGGTCGTTGGCGACGCCCATGACCAGGCCGCGTTTGCCTTTCATTGAGTGCATCATGGGTGTCCTATCCGTCAAACTTGCTCAGCAACATCGAGCCATTCGTGCCGCCAAAACCGAAACTGTTGGTCATCACCGTATCAAGGCCCGCGTCGTCCACGCGGCTTGTCGCGATCTCGGCCGATTGAATGCCGGGATCAAGCGTGTCGACATTGATCGACGGGATGATGAAATCATTGTGCAGCGCCAGCAGACAATAGATCGCCTCCTGCGCGCCTGTGGCCCCTTGGCTATGCCCCGTCATGGATTTGGTGGAGCTGATGGGGGGCACATGGCCTTCGCCAAAGATGCGGCGCACGGCCTCCACCTCACCCACATCGCCCACCGGCGTCGAAGTTCCATGGGCGTTGATATAGCCCACCTTGCGCTCTTTGCCGAGTTGGCTGAGCGCGAGGCGCATGGCCCGCTCGCCGCCCTCGCCCGAAGGGGCAACCATGTCATGGCCATCGGACGTTGCGGCATAACCCGTGACCTCGGCATAGATTTTCGCACCGCGCGCCTTGGCATGCTCCAGATCTTCCAGAACCACGATGCCCCCGCCACCCGAGATCACGAACCCATCGCGATCCGCATCAAAGGCACGGCTCGCGCGCTCTGGCGTGTCGTTGTATTTCGAACTCATCGCGCCCATGGCGTCGAAAAGACATGAGAGCGTCCAGTCCAACTCTTCCCCGCCACCAGCAAACATCACATCCTGTTTGCCCATCATGATCTGTTCAGCGGCATTGCCAATGCAATGCAGTGAGGTCGAACAGGCCGAAGTGATGGAATAATTGATACCCTTGATCTTAAACGCCGTGCTGAGATTGGCCGACACGGTCGAACACATGGTTTTCGGCACAGCAAAGGGACCAACCCGCTTGGTCGCCCCGGATTTCAGAACCGCCTGATGCGCCGCCAGCATGGCCGAGGTGGATGGCCCACCCGATCCCGCCACAAGCCCGGTTTTGGGGTTTGAGATTTCACCCTCCTCCAGCCCCGCATCGGCAATCGCCTGTTGCATGGCGATATGCGCATAGGCCGCCCCCGGCCCCATGAATCGCAAAGCGCGTTTGTCGATATGCGCGGTGACATCGATATCAAGCGCCCCGGCCACCTGACTGCGAAAACCGTGCTCAGCCATCGCCTCATTGGCGGTGATGCCGGATTTGCCCTCTTTCAAAGAGGTCAGAACATCATTTGCGTTGTTGCCAATGCTGGAGACAATCCCCAAGCCTGTGACGACGACACGGCGCATTGCGCTCTCCCCTTGGTTGGTCAGGACATGTGTAGGACAGCCGGTGATGGGGG